>CAYWIH010000004.1:0-4634 GCA_964458305.1 uncultured bacterium
GGTACGACAAAAAATAACTAATAAATTAAATTGCTAAATTAGTTTTTATTTTTTAATCTTAGGATAGTATCGATCAGTTCTTGTTCCGGGCAAGGTTTAACCAAATAAGCAGACGCACCCAACTCTTTGGCTAAATTTCTAAACTTGACGCTATCGCGAGAAGTTAACATAATTACAGGAATTTCAGCAGTACTGGGATTTTGACGTAGGGCTTTGAGAAACTGAAAGCCGTTCATGTGAGGCATTTCGTAATCACAAACAATCAAATCGACATTTTCTAATTTTTGTAATGTTTCTAAACCCTTCAGACCGTTTTCAGCCTCGATAACTTGGTTAGTCACTTTTTCAAGAGAAAGTTTAACTGTTTTTCTTTGAGAAGAAGAGTCATCCACCACCAAGAGGGTATCAGATAAAATAGACTGACCGGGTAAAAGAGGTGTACTCGCGTTAGGTAATGCTTTTGGGGTGTTACCAGCCAAATAAGCTAATTGACTTTCACCAGGTAAGCGAGCAGGTTTTTGATTGTCCTTAACTAAAGCAACTGCATCTAAAACTAGAGTCAAACTGCTATCGCTCAGAATGCTACAACCATAAATATATCTCGGAGGTGCGATCGCCCCACCTACCGGTCTGATTACCAATTCTCGTTCTCCGAGGACTTCATCGACTTGCAATCCTAATATTTCGTTATTTTGATTTAATAATAGTATCGCGCCAGTATTTTTATGGTTATTTCCGTTTTGTTCGTTGCGGGGATTAACATTATTAATGCGAGCGTATTCAATTAATTCTGACAACGTTACTATCGGAATGGTGTAACTTTCTGTTTCAGTTTGCCAATGCAATACTTTGCGATCGCTGAATGTTTGAATTTGCTCTGGATTTGGTAAGATAATTCTTTCGATCGAATCGATTAGTAAAGAATAAGTAATTCCTTTTGCTTTAGTTAACATTAATTTTGCAATAGTTAAAGTCAGAGGAATTTGTAAAGAAAAAGTAGTTCCTTCTCCGGGTACGGATTCGATACTAACAGTTCCGTTCATCATTTCTAACTGCGATCGAACTACATCCAATCCGACACCGCGTCCAGATAAATCGCTTATTTTAGAAGCAGTAGAAAATCCAGGTTCGAATAAAATTTCTAACAATTCTGAGGGGGTAATTCGCTCGGCTCGTTCCTGGCTAATTAAATTGCGCTCTATGGCGCGTTGTTTGACCTTTTCTAAGTTAATTCCATTGCCATTATCTTGAACTTCAATAATAGTTTGACTGCCCTGATAATAAGCGCGCATTTCTAAAGTGCCAGTTTCAGATTTACCAGATTTAATCCGGTCTTCGGGGGTTTCTATCCCGTGATCGAAGGCATTGCGAACGATATGCAGCAGAGGATCGTAAAGCTTATCTTCAACTGCTTTATCGATTAAAATATGACTTCCGGTTATTTTTACCTCTAATTTTTTACCGTGTTTGTCAGCCAATTGCTGGAGCATATGAGGAAAGCGATTAAACACTTTACCTACTGGAGACATTCGGGTATCTATTAATTCATCTCTCATATTTAATACAATTTGCTGTTGTTTTTGCCAATCACGACGATACTGTCGATTGTCGGATTTTATATCTTCTAGAAATGCGATCGCATCTATTTTTTTGGCGACAGCTAAGTCTAGATTATGTTCGATTTCTAGTAATTTTTGTTTTTGACCGGATTCTACTTCAATTTCTTTAATTAATTCTAATAATCGAGCTAATATAATTTCAATACTGGCATCATTTTCTAATAGTTTTTGTACTGTTTCATAAATATTTTCGTTACGAACATAATTTTTATTGTGCTCGATTAATAATTCTCCCATGAAATTATTTAATCGTTCTAAAGAGGATAAATTAACCCGCAAACTTTGTTTCGATTTAGATTTAGATTGAGGCGATGATTGAGATTTTCTTTTCTTTTTAGTTTGAGCAATGTTGTTAGTTGCTGGAGGTGGGGAAATTGTTTGGGAAGTATTATTATTAGATACTAAATCCGATTGGGGTTGAAGATTTTCTGGTTCTGTTTCGCTATCTTCAGAATCGACGCTGCTAGGTTGTCCCCAAATCGCATCTACTAAGGATTGAGGATCTTGTTCTGTCGATGTAGAGCTTGTATCTGAAACAATAGACTCTTGTTCGATAGATTCGCTTGCTTCGGTAGATTCGGCTTGGTTTGTTTGGCCCCAGATGCGATCGACTAAAGATTCTGATTCTGGAATGACATCATCATCCTTATCGTTAGCAAAAGCTATTTCTTCTGAGTCTGATTCGCTAACAATTACAGCATCGATATGGGAATCTTCATTATCTTCGCTATCTTCATCTGCATCTTCACTAATCGTATTGACCTCGATCGTAGTTTCGGCATCAGAGATTAATTCTACCGACTCAGTTTGCGCCCAAATTGAATTAACTAATTCCTCTTCAGGTTGTTCGGTATCTATTATTGTGACATCGTCTTCAAGAGAAAATCTAGTAGCTTCTCCAGCATCGGCTATTTCTTGTCCTGAAGCCAGCTCGAGCAAAGCTTGAGAAACTTCGCCACCGCGATCGCGATCTCCATTGAGAACTTGTTCTTTTGCTTGTTCTAAATTAGCTAAAGCTACTTTGGCAATTTGAGCGGAGCGATCGGGATAACTATCGACAGCATTGATAATCGTGCGTGCAATTTCTTTAAATCCGGGCAAATTCAAAGATTCTGCCAAACCGATGAATATTTCTGCTTGAGAGCGTAAAATATCCCCTATTTCTAGAGGATTGGGGTTATCTAGAGCCTTAGATATTTCGGTTAACCGTTCGGGAATAATTTCTTTAAAGAAAGATTCAACAACATCAAGACCTAATTCTTCGGAAGTAGGAAAAGCATCGGCATCGCTCCAATAGTCGCCGATTTTTTCTTGTAGTTTGACAAAAACACCGGCTGATTTATTTAAAATATCTTCTTCATCGACAGTACCGTGATTTAATTCTGCGGTTAAAAGCAAGCGAAGACATTCGTAATTTTCAAACAGTAAGGTTTGCAGTTCGTTATCTATTTCTAAATCTGGGTTGTAGAGAGCTTTAAAGACATCTTCGAGGGTATGAGATACTTTATTAATTGCATCTAGTCCCACGTTAGCAGCACCGCCTTTGAGTGTGTGAGCTGCTCTCATTAAATTATTGATTTTAAGAGGTCTTTCGTCTGCTTCGAGGTCGTTTAAAGCAAATAATTCTTCCTCGATGGTTTGCAGCAGCTCGGGTGCTTCTTCGAGAAAGTATTGATAAGCCTGTTCGCGGATACTTGGATCGGTAATCATAATTGGTTAAAAATTAATCGAGAGACGCTCTTGTCGAACGTCTGTAAAAAGGTCATACAGTTTATCAAAAGTAGTTTTATCGATCGAAGGCTAAACAACCAAGGGAAAATATTTGCATTGTGGCGCAAAGGTGCTAAAAAATACCTCTTAATTTACCCTTTAACTATTTGTGTTTGCCCCTGCCAAAAGAAGATTTTACCTTCTTTGAACTTTACCTTTGCTTGTAGTCAATGGCGGCCGAAGGTTTTGAGCCTTCGGCTACTGAGATGATAACAGTCAATTAATTAACTTTGAACTTAGCGACATTGGCTTGTAAATCTCGAGCCATAGCTAGAAGTTCTTGGAAAGAAGCAGAGATTTTCATCGAATCTGTTGAGGTATCGTTAGCAATTCCAGCAACTTGTCCCATCATATTCATAACTGATTCTGCTTTTTCCATTTGTACGTCGGTTGCATTAGTAATTACATTCACTAATTGACTGATTTCTCCAGTAGAGTCAACGATATCGTTCAAACTCTGTCTGGTTTGATTGACTAAATTAGTACCTTCTGCTACTTGATCGACACCTTTTTCCATTGCTCCGGCAACTTCTAAGGTTTCTTCTTGTATTTTCTGAACCAATTTTTCAATTTCGGTGGTAGCTTCGGCTGACTGTAGAGATAAGTTACGTACTTCATCGGCAACTACAGCAAAACCTTTACCGTATTCACCAGCGCGAGTTGCTTCTAGAGCTGCGTTTAATGCTAAAAGGTTAGTCTGAGTTGCGAAACTACTAATCAAACTGACTACTTTAGAAATTTTCTGCGAAGACTCAGAAAGTCGCTTAACTCGTTTTCCTGCTTCGGTAACGAAGGAGCGAATTTCGCTAATACTTTCAACGGTTTTGTTCATCGCCAAATCGCCAGTTTTGACTGTTTGATTGGCTCGCTCGATCGCCGCTTCTACTTGTCGAGCGTTTTGGGTAGTTAATTGGATCGCTTCGATGGTTTCTTGAATTTTAGTTAAAGCGAGGTTTAATTCCTGGAACTGTAGCTGAGCTTTATTAGACAATCCAGTAATCGAGTTGTTACTTTCTGTGGCCGTACCGGCAACTTTTTCTACGGTAGCTTTAACTTGAACTACGATATCCTGGAGGGAATCTAATGTGGTGTTGTAAGCTGCGGCGATCGTGCCAATTTGGTTGTCGGTTACGTTAGCGCGGACGGTTAAATCGCCTTTGAAAGCTGGTTTGACCGTACTTAACATTTGCAAGGCTTGTTTTTGTATTTCTTCTTTAGCTGCTTTTTCTCTTTCTAGCGATCGGG
>CAYWIH010000004.1:4734-80861 GCA_964458305.1 uncultured bacterium
TCTTTGAGGTAGGTATCGGTATCGAAAGCAGATCCTGCTTTTAAATCTCTGATAGTACAGCGATCGTCGTCGCTCATTTCGCTGGTATAAAGGGTGTCATCTACTTTTTGAATTTCCATTACCGAAACCCACTCAGCACCATAAGCTTCGGCAACTACTTCGCCGCTCCAATCTGAATTAAAGCGATAAACAACTGCTCGATCGGTTTTTAGCAAACGACGCATTTCTTGGGTTGCGTTGCTGAAGATAATGTTAAGCTCGCTCGAGCTGCGAATTCTTTCGACTATCCTCGAAACTGCTCGATCTTGCTGGGATTGAATCTGAATTTTTTCCGCGTATTCTGCTTGTTGAACTGCTACCCCTAATTGAGAGCCGATCGTCTCTAGCAGTCTAATCTCCGATTGTTTCCAATTACGAGGGCCGGAATTTTGATAGGCAACTAGCAAACCCCATAATTGTTGGCGTTGGTAGATGGCTACTACCATGTAAGCTCTAGCTTGATATTTTTCTAGAATCGAGATGTAAGAATCGGGCAGATCTGAATTATAAATATCTTCTCTGACGCGATATGTAGAAGTTCCGGTATTTTTAAGATCGAATCTGGTACTGAGTTGGGAAGAGCTATCTGAAATATTATCCGTTCCAGCCAGGCCCGCACCTCCGACTAAGTCTCTCAAGCCGCAATTATTGACATTTTGGATAATTTCCGGCATCGTTTTTTGCACTTCTAAAATCGATATCCATTCCGAGCTGTGAGATTCGGCAATAAATTGACCGCCCCAGTTAGGAGTAAAGCGGTATATTGCTGCGCGATCGCACTGTAGTAGTTTGCGAACTTCTTGGCTGGTAGTTTGTAAAATTTCTTGTAGGTTTAGAGATTGGCGAATGCGCTCGACTATTTTCGCTACGGTGTTTTCTTGTTCTGCTCTCAGTTCTAGCTGTCCGACATAATCTATTCTTTGTAAAGCTACGCCAATTTGAATTCCGATTTGTCTGAGAACTTCTATTTCTCCTTCGAGCCATTTGCGTACTCCAGAGTTTTGATATGCTGCTAGCAGTCCCCAGAGTTTTTTATCTTCGTTGTCTGAGATAATTATCGGAGCGATGACGTAGGCTCTGGCTTCAAATTGCTCTAATAGTTCGATGTGACAGGCTTGATGTCCGACTAAATAAATATCGTCTACTGCGAAGCATTCGCCAAATTTGTAACGTCCGCCTCGATTATCTTCTAAATAAGTATCTTTGACGATCGGTATTTTCTCAATTAGGCTCGTCCAGCCCCCGGCAACTGATTCGGCGATAAATTCTCCGCTCCAGTCGGCATTGAAGCGATAAACTGCCAGGCGATCGACTCCTAATAGTTTTCTGCCTTCTTGGGTGGCGACTTGATATACTGTTTCTTGGTCTTTGGCTACCCTCATGCGATCGAGCATTTTAGAGAGGTCTTGTTCCCGCTTGAAGGCTGTTTCCATTTGTTTGGTTTGGAAGCGGGTTTTGCGTAAAAATTCGGTTTGTTGTAGTGGGAAACTGAATTGCTTGGCAAACTTGATCGCGGTGTTGATTTCTGATGTTTGCCAGTTGCGGGGGCCTGAATTTTGATATGCTGCTAGTACGCCTTGAAGTTGGTTATTTTGCTCGATCGGTACTATTATATACGCTTTAGCCTGTATTTTTTCTAAGGCTTCGATAAAGCATAAAGGAAATTCTTTAGCATAGATATCGTTGACTACGTAATATTGTTTGTATTGTTCTCCTCTTAAGAAGAAGTCGCGATCGAATGCCGCTCCTGCTCTTTCCCAGTTCCCCTCGATCGATTCTGCTAGTACTTGCCCGCTCCAATCGGGATTAAAACCGTAAACTAAGACTCGATCTGCTTTAATTAGCTCTTTGAGCTTTTCGAGCATTTCTTGCATCAACTGCTGCATTTCTTGGTTGATGGTGCTAAAGAAGTCTTTTTGCCGGGCAAGTTGCATTCTCGGTCGATCTTGCTGGATTGCTAGAGTTATTTCTCTAGTCACGCTATCGAGTAAATTAATTTCTTCTTCTTGCCACTGACGGCCGCGCTCGCATTGTTGTACTATTAATAATCCCCAAATTTGGTTTAGTGCGTAGCTGCTTTCTTCTGAGGAGTAGCCGCCGTTAACCATAATGGGTAGGGCAACAAATGCTTGGACTTGGAATTTTTCTAATAGTTGTTTTTGGTAGGGAGTCAGTCTTTGGTTGTGGATGTTGTTAATGGCTAAAATACCTTGGGACTGGTATTCCTTTGCTGTTTGTCTGCCGAAGCTAACGCAGGGTAAAATTTCGTCTATTGCCGGAGTCCAACCTGCTATGAGAGATTCGGCGATTACTTGTCCGGTTTCTCCTTTACTTTCGCGATCGAAGCGATAGATTAAAACTCGATCTGTTCCTAATTCTTGTTTGAGTTCCTCGGTCGTATTTGCTAAAAATTCATTTAAATCTTTTGCTTGACGGATTTTTTCGTTTACTCTAGAAATTCGATCGCGCTCTTGCTGAAATAACTTTTTTTTGAATTTTTCGATTTTTTCTTTTTGAGCCGATTTATTTGCTCCTATTTTGCCATTTTCGTGGCTTTCTCCGTTAAGATTTTTTTTTAGACCTACTTCTTCGTTTGTATTCTGAGACTGCTCTTCTGGTGCGAAAATATTTTGTCCTTCCATGATTCTTCTGTTAATTTTTACTTTATTTCAATGGTTGCAATTTTGTTTGAGAATAGCCGCAATCCTATGAGGATTTTATTTGTAGGGAATTTTTTTAGTTGCAATAATTAATAAAAATCCAGCCAAAACTAACAAGATTGAGGTTGTCGGCTCGCAGCCAATGATTTTTACCGAACCGATAAACCCTATCTTATTTTATCTTAATAAAAACTCACAGTTGTTAGGATTTTTTAGAAGCGAATTTTTATCGAGTTATCAAAGATTTTGTAATATTTTATCGGCATTAAGTAACATTAAAATCTCATTATTACTATCTTTGAAGTAACCTTGTAAATAAAATGCCATCTCCCCGAACAATTCCATTGAAGGGGAATTGATTTGTTGAGAATCTAGTTGAACTATATCCATAACATTAGGTACTACTAATCCTAACGAATTGCCCTTAACTTGTACTACCATTAACATTAAGTTGCTGGTGTGGCTGGAGTTGGATTGGGGATTGGCTATAGTTACTGAAGAGGGATAACCTAACATATTTTCTAGCTCAACTATCCAAAGCATTTCGCTGCGCCAACTATAAATACCCAAAACACAATAAGGCATTTCGGGAACGGGCATTATTTTATTTTCAGGTACGATGATAATTTCTGTAACCAGTTCGGCTTCTAATAAAGCGCGTTCGCTCGTGCCGAGTTGAAATTGAAGAAATTTACGCAGTTCCTTGCTATTGTCCGTTGTTATGGACGATTTAGAACCTAAAGTAAGGGATAAGGAATTGGGCGTGGACGAGTCGAGCATATTTTTTGTCCTGGCCTCACTTAGCGATTAGATTTTGTACTTTAGTAACCAGTTCGTTGCGATCGATCGGTTTAGCTACGTAAGCATCGGCTCCGACTACATCTCCCCACATTTTATCTGCTTCGCTTGATTTTGAAGAACAAAGAATTATGGGAATGGTTTGAGTTATTTTATCCGCTTTAAGCTGACGACACATTTCAAAGCCACTTTTACCGCCCATAACTACGTCGAGGACGATTAAGTTTGGTTGATGGATACCAATTTTATCCATCGCATCTTCAGCACTATCTGCATCAAAAACTGTTAAACCAAGTTCTTGTAAGTAGCTACTGATGACTTTACGATCTGTCAAACTGTCGTCAACAACTAGAACTTTACTCATCTAGTATAACTCCGTTTCAGTTTTTGTTTAGTTTTATATTTTACAGTTATATAGTTCCCCATATCTACCTAATAATAACATTGAGTAGAAATTGATTTATTGGCTAAAGTAATCTGGAAAGTTAAAGATAGCAATAAAGTAATTTTGCCTACCTTTATTGTAAAATCGGAGCGTCGAATTCTGACAAGAACTTTTCTACAACTTTAATAATTTTTTTGTCGTCGATCGGTTTAGAAACAAAATCACAAGCACCAACTAGTTTGGCTCGCATCCGATCGACTATTCCATCTTGACCGGTAAGCATGATAATAGGTATTTTTTCGAGTTGGGAAATTCTGCGGATTTGAGAGCAAAGTTCGTAACCGTTAATAATGGGCATTCTCACGTCTAAAAAAATTAGATCGGGAGGCTGACAAATCAATTGAGGAATGGCTTGCAGGGGTTGTTGAATGCCCAAAAATTTATAGCCGGCTTTGAGCATAATCTGCTCCATAACCAGGGTAATTTGCAAACTATCGTCAATGCAGGCGATCGTGGCGGTGGAGGGTTTGCGGCTTGATAAGGTGGGATATTTGGCGGCAACTAGCTCGAGGGGCAGTTTGATGTCGCCGACTTCACTGAGTTGAATGAAGCCGCGATTGATGTAGGGTAATAAAGAGCAAGTGATGGTCATCGGATTGCTTTGCATTTGTAATGCTAGATCGCGCAGGGTATTATGACCGTCGAGTAAGGTAACAAAATTCTGATATACCGAAGAATTAACTTCTTTTTCAAGTCGTTCTAGTTCGGCAATTGTCGGGGCTAAATTGGGAGAATAGGGGCCTAGAGAATTTTGAGTCCAAAGGCCCCATTTTTGTTGGCTTGCTTTTACTGCGGCTGTTGGTTTCAGTAATATAGGTACGAATTTAAATAAGGATAATCCATAAGTAGAGAGGTTGAAAAGTTTGTAAGATAAGGGTTCGATTGTTTGATGTTCGACGATTTCAAAGAGAATCTCATCGATGCGATCTCGAGCTATCGATTTGGCTGATTCTATTTCGAGATCTTTTTGCTCCAATAAAACGCTTAAAATTTGATAGTTACAATTTTCAAATTCTTCAAGAGAATTGACGGTGATTTGTTTTAAGTTAAGGTGATGACAATATTTTTTAAAAAGTCTGCGCCAAGATCGATTGGGATGCAGACCGCCATCTGCCCAAACTAATTTACCAAGATAAAAGAACAGTTGCCATCGTTCGTGACTGGCGGAGCTAACTTCTAACTTACCGGTAAATTCTTCTGTTTCTAAACTGTTTACTGTTGTGAGTAGATCGGTATTTGCTGAAGTCATTTTTGATTGCGATCGCTCTAAACTAGGATAAAAGCAATTGAGTTGCTTTTCAAGTTTAACCCTGACAAATAGGTTCGGGTATTTTATTTTGAGGTTATATTCAATCTAAGAGTTACTGCTATCTGTCGGATGTAAAAGCAAGTTTTCGATCGCACCTAAAATTTTCTCCACGTCCAGAGGTTTGGAGAGAAAAGCCGAAGCCCCGACCATTTTTGCTTTGACTCGATCGACGATGCCGTCGTTACCAGTTAAAATGACGATCGGAATATTTTTAAATTTAGAAACCCTTCTCAGTTGGGTACAAATTTCGTAGCCATTGACTACGGGCATACCGATATCGAGAAAGATAAAGTCGGGATTTGCTGCTATTAAGGTAGGAACGGCTTGTAAAGCTTGTTGAATCGAGATAAAGCGATAACCTTGTTTTTGAATAATTTGCTGCATTACTTTGCAAATTTGGGGGCTATCGTCTATGCAGGCAATTAGGGGTGGACGATCGGATCCCGAGTTATTGGTGGGGGTCGATCGGGGTGTTTGAGAGGTAAAAGAGTTATTGAGGTTGGATTGTTTGGGAATGTCGGGAATTTCTTGTAGTTGAATGAATCCTTGGCGAATGTAAGGCAGCAAAGAAAGGGTTAATTTCATTACTTCTTGATTCATTTGAACGGCTAAATCTTTGAGGGTTTTTTTACCGTCGATCAGTTGAGTGAAGTTTTGATATATAACTTTTGATACTTTTTGTTGTAGTTTTTCTTTTTCTTGTAGGTTTGGTGCTAAGTTGGGGGATATTTTAGTCAGACCTTTATCGCACCAAGCAGACCAAGCTTTGTTTGTTTGTTGTAATGCTTGTGGTGCGTCGATCAGGCCTAGTGACATTTTCAGGCCGGAGGCAAACAGAGAATCTCCCGATCCGTTAAAGATTTTATATTCTAGATTTTGTTGGTTGCTGGTTTGAACGATTTCGAAGAGAACTTCGTTAATTTTAGTTTTGATTAATGTTACTAGGGATTCTTGAGTAATAATATCGTGTTGGAGCAACATGGTGAGGTAGTAATAATTCGAACACTCATATTCTTCTGCTCGATGGATATCTGCTTCTTTTACTTCAAGATCGGGAAAGTATCGATCGAGCAGTCGTTGCCAAGATCTGTTGGGATGGTTTCCTCCGTCAGCCCAAATGAGCCGGCCTAAACCCATATATATCGTCCACTGTAAGTTTCCTCCGGCCGATTTTACTTCTAATTTTCCGGTAAATTGTTCTTGCTGAAGCTTAATTAATTGTTGGTTTAGTGTTTCGTTGGCGAGATCTTTAGTTTGGTTCATAAGGCAATAAGAAGTTATTGAGTTTAAGGTTTAATTTTAATTAGCAAAGAAGGGGGTTTTGAAATAAAAATTAAATCCGAGCTAGGGGAAGATCGTTTTTGTTAGTAAAAGTATTTAAGCAAACATATGTTGTTAGACCGAAGTATTAATAAAAGGTTTTTAGTTCCTTATTTATTTATTTTGCCCGCGGCAATAGTTTTAGGATTGACTGTATTTTTACCTGGAATTGGTGCGTTTTCATTGAGTTTTGCTCGATACGATTATGATATAACTAAATTACCGGAATGGGTAGGATTAGCAAACTTTCAAAGATTGCAAACCGATAGAGTATTTTGGCAGTGTTTAAAGAACACCTTTATTTATTTAATTGGGGTAGTTCCAGTATTGGTTTTTGCCCCTTTAGGATTGGCTATTTTAGTGGATCGAAAGTTAAGAGGAATCAATTGGTTTCGCTTGCTCTACTATAGCCCAGTATTAGTTTCGATGGTAGTAGCTGGAATTGCTTGGAAGGCTCTTTTTGCTTCTAATGGAATTATAAATCAATGGTTAAAACAGTTGAATTTTGATTTAGTTATTCCTTGGTTGACGAGTCCTGAATTGGCAATTTGGAGTGTAATGCTGGTGACAATTTGGAAGGGAATGGGTTATTACATGGTAATTTATTTAGCGGGATTGCAATCGATTCCTCAGCAATTATACGAGGCTGCAGCGATGGACGGCTCGGATGGTTGGAGGAAACATTGGGATATTACGTTACCTTTAATGCGACCTTATTTAGTATTAGTAGGTTGTCTGTCGGCAATTTCAGCTAGTAAAGTTTTCGAAGAAGTATATGTAATGACTAAAGGAGGGCCGAATAATAGTTCTAAAACCGTTGTTTACTATCTTTGGGAGAAAGCTTTTGATGAGTTCGATCTCAATTATGCTTGTACGATCGGACTGGTATTATTTTTAGCGGTTTTGATTTTATCGATTTTAAATTTGTATGTCTCTCGATATACAAACAAACAGAATTAAAATCTTATTTCGTATTCGACTAAAAAGCGATCGTCTCCTGAAAAGTCGGTAGAACCACGTAAGAGAAGGTTTCTATTGATGCGGTAGCGCAAGCCAAAACGGGCGGGTTCGGGGCCGGTAAGAATTTTTTGGACGGAGAAGGAGGCATTATCGGTGATGTCTATGGCTGCTTCGATGGCGAGATCTAAAGCTCGATCGCGTCGATCGTTTTCTTCTTCGCCGATAACTTGAGTGGGAAAGATGCGTAATTCGCTCAAACCTATAATTTGGGCGAGGTCGTTTTGAAAAGTGCCAAAAAATGCGGTACCGGCCAAGTTCAGCAAGCCAGTGGTAGCATCGCCGGAGGCTGCCAAGCTGCCAACAAAATTACCACCGAGGAGAGCAATTATTTCTGCGTCGCTGCGGGGAGGACTGCTGGTTAGTGCGAGGCTATCTTCGAGTTGAGAGGCGTATCCTCTAACTCGGGCTTGAATGCGAACGGTTTCGACCGTACCGAAGTTAAAATTAGGGGTGTCGACGATTTCGTTGGTGTTAAAAACGTCGCTGGGAACTGAAATTCTACTGGTTTCTAAGACAGAAGTTCTTAGTCTTACGTCTAAAAAGGGATCGAGTCCGCGATCGGCTGAAAAACGAGCAATATTGTTGTAGCTTCGGGCGAGACGGAATTGGGTGGTGAAGAGGTTAATGCTGCCTCGTTGGAGTTCGATCGTGCCTTCGGGAAGAATTCCAGCAATATTGCCGTTAATTGCTAAAGTTCCGGTGGCTACAAAATTAAGTAGGGGGACGAGATCGATAACGATGTTGTTTACTGCTGGAGAAAGAACTATCCTCACTTCTCGATCGAGGTTGATTTTTAAGTTATCGAATTCGATGGGTAGGTTGGTTGTTTGGGGTTCGGCTGTTGCTGTGGTGGGTTGATTGAGTTCTACTCTGCCGTCGGAGAGGGTAATATTTCCGCCGATAACAGGTTCGAATAAACTGCCTGTAATAATTACTTCTCCGTTTACCCCGCCTTGATATAGTTTTTGAAATTGAAGGTTCAATCTTTCTAACTGAACTGTTAAGGGTCGATCGGTTTGCAGGTTAGGATCTTTTAAGGGTAGATTTCCGGCTATTTGGATCGTACCGCCCCTTCCTAAAGATCCTTGGAAGTTTTGCACTTCGATGCGATCGAAGTCGAAGACTATTTTGCTGTTAATCTGTTTGAGGGGGGCTTGGGGAATTAGTTCGGGGGCTGAGATGGTGGCATCGATTAAATCGATATTTCCTCGGGCGACTAGTTGGCTGAGATTAAATTCTTTGGGGTCTAAATTGGCGGCAATGTCTAGTTTTACTTCTCCTCGTCCTTCTTGCCAAGCTATTTGACCTCTGGTGAGGATATTTAGGAGGATCAGTGCTTTATCTTTGATGTCTGCTGTTATTGTCAGTTGTTGGTTGTCTGGGGTGACTGAGGCAAAGGGTAGTTTGTAGGGTATGCTACCGGATATGGTAGCGGGTTCGGCTGATGCGGCTAAAATGCTGTTAATTGAGAATTCGAGACGGGCGTTGCGATTGTTGTTGTAGTCGAAGTTTCCTTGTAAGGTTTCGACTGGGGTTTGATTGAGTTTGGCTTCGCTGACTGCTAAAGTTCCTTTGGCGATCGGGTTGTCTATGTTGCCGCCAATATTGACGGTGGCGTTCAGTAAGCCTTCTAGTTCCAGGGTTTGGGGAAGGTTAATTAATTTTTCTATTGCTGCTACTGAAAGGTTATTTATGGTTAGCTGACCTGATAAATTATCTAAGGATGTATCTGGGTTGGCAAAGTCGATGGTGCCGATCGCGGCGATCTTTCCTGCTTGATATTCAATTTCTAGGGGCAAAATAGTGAGCAGGTTGTCTTCAATGTTTCCTGTGAGGGTTAATTGAGATATTGGGATTTGTTTCTTATTTTGTTTGTTTCCCCACTGCCAGTTTTTACCGCTAAAATCGAATTCGGATCGATCGATATAAATGCGGTTACTTAAAGATCCGGCTAGGGTTAAAGTGCCGTTGAAGTTTCCTCGCAGTTCTTCTAGAGGTGGTAATACTGCTGTTTCTTGACTTTCTTTGGCTCGATCGAGCAATACTTGTATTTCTGCTAAACGGCGCAGTCGATCGATTATACTGGCTTTTGGCCGGCCGAGATCGAATAATGGTGGGTTGGTTGGTATTTCTTGGATCTCGTCGGGACAGGGATCGGGGGAGAAGGGTATGCAGAAGGCTGGGAGAATTTGTCGGCTTGGGTTTGGCGATGGTTGGGGTAAAGTTGGGGGGCGATCGCCGTAAAGGTCTGCTGCTGTTCCTCTAGCTTCCATTTCGCCGTAGGATGATACGATCGGTAGCAGGGCGACGAGGTTTTGTATTCTGCCGTTTTCGACTGTAAAATTGCCTTGAAAGTTGCGATCGCCTGTGGTGGCTACTAAGGCGTTTTTAAGGATATATTTGGTTTGTTTTTTGGTTACAGTTGCGTTTGAGAGTGAAAATTGACCGCTATCGTATTCGAAGGATGCGATAATGCGATCGAAGGATAGGGCTGGTATTCTTCTGCCGGAGTTGCTTGCTACTCCTGGAGATTGGATATCGATGTTTTCTCCGTAAAATGCATTATTATTTAGGTTTAAGCCGAAATTTCCTGATAGTTCTCCGGTAATTCTTTGAGATATTAATGCTGGAGGTATGTTTACGCCGGCGAATGGGGCAAAATCTTTAATAATATTGATGGGAAATTGTCTTACTTCTGCGATGAATGTTTCTCTTTGTCTTTGTCCGGCAATTTCGATATTATTTAATTTAATTTGTAATCTTTCGGGTCGATAGGAAGGCCCTAAATTAACTAAAATGCGATCGCTTTTTCCTCTTAGTTGCAAGTTGGCTGTTTGTTGGGGGCTTACTGTCAGATTTCCTCTTAAGTTTTCTTCTAATACTAAACTGCAAATAGCAAAGTTTCGTAAAGCTAATTGGGCGTTTATTTGCGGTGCTGCGATCGTTCCTGATAATATTCCGTTTAGGTCTAATTCTCCTCTTACGGGAAGGTTGCTATATCTACCGGGAAATAAGTTTGGTAATGGCTGTAAATCTAATCCTACAGCAGCGATATCGAAGTAAAAGTTTTCTACGTTTGCTGTAGCTAAATCTAGGTTAACAAAGCCGGAAGTATTAAAGTTTTTGGCTGTGGCTTTTTCTATTTCTAAACGAGTTCCATTCCAATTAAATATTGCATTTAAATTATTTCTTATTATCGCAATTCCCCGAGTAAAGTTTAAGTTTCCGTTTGCGGTTACTGTTTCGGGACTGAGGTTGTTTAAATCTCCGTTTACAGTTATTTTACCGTTTAATTCTCCCCGCAATATTCCTGATAATTGAGTATTTAAATCTAACCGATCTAAATTGAGGCGATCGGTGCTTATTGTGGTAATAAATTTACCTTCTGTTATTTCTAAATTATCTATATTTAATTTTCCCGAACCTAAAAATAATTCGCCATTGCCGATCGCATTTAAAGTTTCAGCATCCCAACTATTCAAACTACCATTTAAGTTTAAGCTTCCCCTTGCTGGATCGAAACGATTTATGCTGGGTAATTGCAAGTTTTCTGCTTCTAAATTTGCGCTCCAATTTCCTCGATCGAATTCTAATTCTTTGGCGATTATTCTGCCGCCATTTATTAAATTAACTGTGGCATAATCGGTATTTACAGTAATAGAATTTGGTTGAAAAGTATAATCCGCGCCGGAAATATTAAACGCAGTATTAAAAGTGCCAAAATTTCCAGTTTGATTTGATAATTGAAAGTTGGATACTTGAATATTCCCACCCCAATCATCTTTTCTTACTTGGAAATTATTGACGTTAACATTGCCTCCGGCTACTTCAATGTTAGCTGCAACTACAGCATTATTATCGGCAAAAGCACCGGATATATTAGTATTAGCATCAATTAAACCGAGAGCGATCGGTAAACTAGAAGTATATTGCAGGGCGATCGCATCTCCGGGGATATTTTTTGCTTGTAATTGTATTTGAAATTCTTGCTTATCTTCTAATTTTGTTTCTCCCGTCCCAGTTACAGTTCCACCAACTAACGGAGTGGCATTTAATTGAGTCAAATAAAGATAGCCATTTTTAACATCTATATCCGCATCTAGAAAGTTAAATTTAACGCGATCGACGGCAATTAAACCTACATTTTTTGCCTTTACTATTACTTCTGGGTTTTCTATTTCTCCGACTACTGCTAAATCGGCTTGCACTTTTCCCGATACGGATACTGGCAATTTGGGCAGCTCAAAAGCATCGAGTACCTGCATGATTGTAATCGGTTCGGTGGTAGCTTTAATATTGTATCCGGTGTTGCTAGTGTCTGGATTATTAGGATCTAACGGTATTGTCAAACTTCCGCTTGTTTTTGCTGGAATCGAGCCAAAAAATCCGGTAACATTTTGCAATTCGATCCGATCGCCCCTAAACTCGATCGCACCGTTTCCTTTGGTAAAAGCTTGAGGTAATTGAGGCAATTTCATAGTGACATTATCGATTTTACCGACACCATTTAAAGCATCGAGCGTTCCTTTAGTTGCTATTATTTGAAATCCATCAGTACCAACTTTTCCTGCTTCTAATTCAAAGGGTAATTCGAGAATTTGATTTAAAGTATTAGCTTGCACTGCTGCGGCTGCTATTTCTACTTCTATTTTTTCTTCTGGTATGAAAAAATTACCTTCAGCTCTTAAAGTCCCTCCGCTTGCTAATTCCCCTCCTTCTGCAGCAAATTCGATCGATTTAGCATTGTTAAGAAACTGACTATCTCCAGAGTTAACTTTAGCAGCATCAACCGTCCCTATTACTGGAGTTTTTGCTTGTCCTTGCAGTGTTTTTCCTACTAATTTTAAATCGATATTTTCTACTGTGATTTCGTCTAAATTAATTTCGTAAATAATAAATCCTTCTGGTGGGGGAACTTCTTTTAATTGCAGTACGGAAAGATCCCAAATATATTGTCCGTCTTCTTCGATTTGTTCGAGATGTAAATCGGGATTTATTAAAGCTATATCTAAGTCTAATTTAAAGGTGCGTTGCAATAATAATTTAAGCGGATCGAAATTGTATGCTACTCTAACAGATTCTACCGTTGCGTGGGTTAAATATTGTTCGTCTTCGACTATTTCACTTTCGCCAAAAGTTATTTTATTAGGAGAAAAACTTGTTACTCTACCTATTTTAAGTTTCCGTTTTGCAAAAACATTTTGATTAACTTGGGTTTCTACTAATGAGGATAATTGAAATTGAACGAAATACCAGCCACCGATTAATCCTCCTCCTACTCCTAGTAATAAAACGCATCCCGTACCTAATAATATACGTCGCTTCCAGTTGGGAGAATTATTATTGTTAGATTCTGTTGCTTCGTTGTTGGGTTTGGTGTTAGGAGATTGTGTCATTTTAATGCTATTTGTTACGACAGCTTGAAAAAGCTTAGTCGGATCGTTCGTTTGATTTTAAATCGTTCTTAATGCTAGATTATTTTAGCAGTCGATCGAGAATTTTTCTTCTATCTTATAGTTAAGAATGAATGCGATCGCCTCGGAAGATCCGATCGAAATCGATATGAAAATACAAGTTAAAGTTAAACCTAACTCCAAGCAGCAAACCATAGAAACAACAGCAGATGGAACTTTTATCGTCCGTTTGAAGTCTCCTCCAGTCGATGGTAAAGCAAATAAAGAGTTAATCGAATTGCTTGCCAAGAAGTTTAACGTATCTAAATCGGAAATAACAATTAAATCTGGTTCGTCGGCCAGAAATAAACTGATTATAATAAATAATTAAAACTTAGATTAAGATAAAAAACGAAACAAAAACATTTAGAAATATAAAGGAAAAATCGTGTTAAAAAAAATTAAAAATATTGTTGCTATTACAATTACCAGCGCGATCGCCGCGATCGCTCCTGAAGTAGCAGCGCAACAAAAACAACCCTGTTATATGATAAATTCTACGGGGGAATATATCGATTTATCTTCTTTGTGCTATTATTCTCAACCCGATCGAACTATCGATAACAGTACTAATAATAATTCTGTAACTAACGAACCGCAAGAAGTAATTAGAGAAGTGCCGTTACCGAGGTATGAAGTTCGGACTTACTACGATTATCGATTGCAGCCAGATCCTAGTTTAAAATTTTCTCGCCCCTATTTCAACTCTTATCGAATTTACACTAATCCGATCGTAGTTCCATATTATGGCAATTATTACCGTCAGGGGCCTAAATTTGGGATCGGTTATTCAAACGGTAATTTTGGTGTCGGTTTCGGCTATAATTTTAGACCCAGATACGGAAGTAGGGGTTATTACCATCGTTATGGTGGGAGCTATCGCGATCGCGCTGGTAGATATTTTTACGATCGCAATGGTGTTAAAATTCGTTCTCGTTAGATAATATTTTTTTAAGTGGTAAGTAGGAAGGGAAGTACCATGGTAGGTCGGTACAGAAGTCAGAAGGATTTCTAAATTTAAGTATGTATTGGATCGATTTCAATAAGGGCGATCGTTAATTATAACTAGGTTGAATAGGAGTAAATTAATTTGCTTCTAGAAAATATTTATTTAAATAACTTTCTGCTTATTACTTATTACCCAGAAAAATGAAAATAAAAAGAGAAACCGAACTACATTTAAAACGTCCTTGTTTGTTAGTAGCAGATTTAGAGCGATCGTTTAGTTTGTATCGAGATTTATTGGGTTTTGAAGTAGATTATCTTAGCGAAACAGCAACACCAGAATCTTATTTATATACTGTATTTAAAATACCGCCAACTGCTCAATTAAGATTTGCTTCTTTAACTACAAAATACGAAGATCGCGCTTTAGCTTTAACGGAAGTAAAAAGTATAAAATTGCCAAACCCAAGGTTACCTCATTCGGTAGCATTAGTAATGAGAATTCCCGATTTAGAAGAGAAGATCGCGAAAATTAAAGAACTAGGTTTAGAAACAGTTGAAGCTAATTCTTTTACTCGTTCTGAAGATACAATATTTACAGAACAAGCTTTTTGCGATTATGACGGTCACTTAATTATGCTTTACGAAATTAAGGAGAAATCTGCGTAAAAATAAACAAGGAAATTGGTATTATTTTAGCCAACGACTGGCGATCGGCATTCTCCAACCAGTACCGAAAGCGCGATCGGTGATTTTGAGACCTGGAGGTGCTTGTCTGCGTTTAAATTCGGCCCGAGCGACTAATTTCATTACTTTATTAACTGTATCGCGATCGTAACTTTTAGCTATTATTTGTTCTGGCGATCGATGCTGACAAATTATTTGGTCGAGAATATCATCTAAAATGTCGTATGGTGGCAAGGAATCTTGGTCTTTTTGATCGGGTTTTAATTCGGCACTGGGAGGTTTATTAATAATATTAATAGGGATAATTTCTCGATTGCAATTAAGCCAATTACAAAGAGAATAAACTCTAGTTTTAGGTACGTCAGCAATGACAGCTAAACCACCGTTCATATCGCCGTATAAAGTGCAATATCCCACAGCCATTTCTGATTTATTGCCAGTAGAAAGTAAAAGATAACCGAATTTATTGGCGATCGCCATTAATAAGTTACCTCTGATCCGAGATTGTATATTTTCTTCAGCAACGCCAAATTCTGTATTAGCAAAGAGAGGATTTAAAGACTCATCGTAAGACTTCATTATCCTTTCGATCGGCAATTTATAACTATTAATACCTAAATTATTGACTAGTGCTATAGCATCGCTAATAGAATGATCGGAACTATAAGGAGATGGCATTAACACGCCTAAAACATTATCAGATCCCAGAGCAACCGAGGCGATCGCGGCGACTAAGGCTGAATCTATTCCGCCACTCAAACCCAATACTACTTTAGTAAAGCCGCATTTTCTGGCATAATCTTTTACTCCCAAAACTAAAGCAGAAAAGATCTCTTCTTCTTCTGTTTCTGGCAAAGATACCATCGATCCTGGTAATAAATTTTCTTGGCGTTTTTCGTAATCAGCTATTACCAAATCTGGATCGAAAGCTTTAGCGCGACACATAACTTCACCGCTATGATTTAAAGCGAAGCTATTACCATCAAAAATAAGGTCGTCGTTGCCGCCAACTTGATTGACGTAAACGATCGGAATTCTGGCCCGAAGCGCGCTATGTTTTAGCATTTCTTCGCGAATTTTTTGCTTATTTACGGTGTAAGGAGAGGCGGACAAATTAACGATCAAATCGACATTTAATCTTACTAAATCTTCGATCGGATTAATTTGATAAGTTCGCTTTCCCCAAAACTTTTCATCGTTCCAAAGATCTTCGCAAACAGTTACGCCAATTTTAATATCATCTAAAGTAAAATAATTGCTTTCGTATCCGGGTTGAAAATAACGATCTTCATCAAAAACATCGTAAGTAGGTAAAAGACGCTTGTGAAATATTTGCTGAATTTGACCCTTATCCAATAAAGCAATACTATTAAATAATGGTTTTTCCCCTTGAGATGTAGCTTGAGGATTCTTTTCGGTCGTCCCGATTAATACTGCTAATTTAGTTGATAATTGTCGGGCCAATCGCTCTAATTCTTCGGCCATATTTTCAATAAAACTAGGATTTAATAATAAATCCCTCGGTGGATATCCACATAAAGACAATTCTGGAGTTAATAAAAGTCTTGCGCCTAATTGAGTTGCTTCTTCTGCTGCTGCTAATATTTGTTGAGCGTTGGCGGATAAATTGCCAATCGTAGGATTTAATTGTGCGATCGCTATTTTCATTTTTTTAGTTTAAATAAATACAAGTGGCTTATCTTTTAAAGGGGCAAAAGCTTCGGCATCAAAACGATACAAACTAGCGGGACGACCCGCACCGCGAGATACTTTTACCCCAGTGTCGCAAAGAATTCCTAGTTTTAATAATTTCGACCTAAAATTAGAATAATCGGCAAAATTTTCCCCTAAAACCGTACAATAAAGCTGATAAATATCGTTTAAAGTAAACTCATTTGGCAGCACGTCAAAAGCGATCGGACTGTATTCTAATTTGTTTCGCAAACGACGATAACCGTATTCTAAAATTCGCTCGTGATCGAAAGCCAGATCGGGGACTTGTTGGACTACATACCATGCAGTAAAGTTATCTTTGCCAGAGATTAATTTGGCTTCTTCAAACCTAATTAAAGCAAAATAACTAACAGATAGATAGCGTACTCCAAAACTTTCAGGAGACTCTCTCGGATCGCGATCGGGCCCCCCAAAAGTATAAAGTTGTTCTAAATAAAGATGATTGACGCAGATTTTTTCTGCTAAAATTCTCCGGGCAGCACTTTTTAAAGATTCTCCTTGACGGACTAAAGTGCCTGGCAAACACCAATAATTAGCAAAGGGTTCGTCTTGGCGTTTAATTAAGAGGACTAAAAGTCGATTGTGCTTGGTATCGACGGAGAAAATAACATTATCGACCCCCACTTTAAAATCGGCTAATAAGTGTTTTTTTCCTGCGGTGGTGCTGCCTTCTGCCATCAATATAATTGTTCTTGTTTGATATAATCTTTCACGGGGGAAGTTACTGCGTCTTTATCTCCTGCTTCGCGGTAAGCTGTCGAAGAAACTGCTGGAGGATCGAGATCGGCAACAGTTACTTTCGTGCCTAAATTCCGCAATGCTTGCAGATCCGTTTCTTGTATAGCATATCCCGGACGGGGTATTACTAAAATTTCTACTTTCGCTAATAATTGTTCTATAGCATACCAGCGACGAATTTGACGAACTAAATCGGCCCCAATTACTAAAATATATCGATTGCGATCGCCCCATTTTTTTTGTGCTTTTTGGACGCTAATTAAAGTGCGTCGCTCGCTCAATTCTTGATGTAAGTTAATATTATTTCTGGGTTTATCGATTTCTTGAATTAATAACTCTAACATCTGGGTGCGATGTTCTAGTGGGGTTTGATGGGTTTTGAGGGGATTATCTGAAGCCCAAACTGCTACATAATCGTAGCGATCGCCGAGCCATTGGACAATTGTTTGATGTCCTGATGTTGGGGGATCTGCGCTAGTACCAAAAAGAGCAATATTTTTCATTAGTTTTTTGTTAATTGAAGGTTTTATCGTAGAAAAGCCAAAAAATAGCCTAAAGATCGAGTAAAATCAATTATTCAAAGAGTCGTTTGAGTTCGAGACAGAAACGATTTTAATTGTGGGTACTCAAAGATAAACGAAGTCGATCTAAAGTGGGAGATATTTCTACTTCGATCGGTTCGGGTCGATCGATTTTACGGGTTTTTGGAGGTAAACTGGTTAATGTCGATCGGGTTCGTTGGGAAATAGTTGCTAAATTTTCAGGTTCTTCGATCGCTAATCCTTGTTTCATGACTAATTTTAATAAAGGTATTTCATTATCTTGAGGAGTTTCTGAAACTAAAGCAAGTCGATCGCGGCTAATTAAAGAATTATTGTAAGTGCGGAAAATTTGTTTGCGACCCGGATATGTTACTTTGCTGCTAGATTCTTTCATCGTAGCTATCCCGTCTACTTCGACGAGTTTATACACTCCATTAACTGGCTTTCCGGTGACTAATTTCGTTCCGATCCCGTAACCGTCGATCGGCGCATCTGCTGCTTTTAAACGGCTAATTTCCCATTCATCCATGTCACCGCTGACAATAACCTTCGTATCTGGTAGAATATTTTTTACAGTTCGCGACATTTCCAGCAAATCTCCAGAATCGATTCTCACCCCTGCAAATTTTATTTTGCCTTCTTTTGCTTTTTCTGCCAGTCTTCGGGCTGCAGCTACGGTATCGTAAGTATCTATTAAGAAGATCGGATTTTGAAAATAACGCTCGAAAGCAAAAAAGGCTTCGTCTTCGTTTTGAGAAATTGCTTTGAATGCCATTACTAAAGAATGGGCCATCGTACCGCTCGGTTGGCGACCTAATTTTAAAGCGGCTAAAACGTTAGAAGTCCCGTCCATTCCCCCAGCGATCGCCGCTCTAGCTGCCCAAATTGCTCCTTGCGGGCTAAAAGCTCTCCTGCTGCCAAATTCTAATAACTTTGCTTTTTCTCCTGCTAGATCGCGCATTCTGGCGGCTTTGGTGGCAATTAAAGTTTGATAGTTAATCGTATTGAGTAAATAGGTTTCTACTAACTGAGCTTGCCAAAGGGGTGCTTCTACTCTTAAGATCGGTTCGTTAGCAAAGATGGCCTCTCCTTCGGGTACTGCCCAAACATCTCCGGTAAACTTGGTTTTAGCTAGGGTTTGCCAAAATTTTTCTGGGGCGCGATCGAAGATGCCGGTTTTTTGCAAGGCTGCTATTTGTGCGGGCTTAAACTGAAGCTTTTTTAAGTAATCTAAGGCTTGATTCAGTCCGGTTGCAATTAAATAGCCAAAATTTTCTGGTAAATGTCTGACAAACAGCTCGAAGCTGGCTGGCTTATTTGCTAAATTTTCCCCCGTATAGCAAGCAGCCATCGTCAGTTGATACAGATCTGTTAATAAGCTGTAATCTTCTGTAGTGATAGTTAATTCTCGATCTTCTCCGCTCGTCATTATTTTGTTATTTTGCAATTTTTCTAATTATAGTAAATTTTACCATAATTGGCGAGACAATAAAATAAGCCTCCGGTTAGAGATCCCGGAGGCCGATCGAATTAATCGTTAAAGAGATTTTATGTTGTTTTTTAATAGCGGTTACTACCTACGGCCGTTCTGATAGAGAGTTTAATCTCTTTTCGGTAGTAATTAAGTGGAGGAAGCGATAGAAACTCCACAACGCCTTAATTTACCGCTTCCACGTTTGAAATCGCTCTCCTTCAACGCAGAATTAAGAAACACAACGGCGAAACTTTCAAGCGGTTTTATTTTTTCTCTTATATTAAAAACATAACAACGAATATATATAGCGATCGCAACTTTTAAAATTAAGTAACAAAATTAAGTTTAATAAAGAGAAATTTTTAAAAATTATCTCCGTCAAAATCCGTTAAATTTGGCGTAATTTCCGAGCGATCGGGGCAATTTTCATCTTCCCAACCGTAGGGATGCATGGCACAAACGAGTAAATTTCCGCCATAAATTCTCCCGTGATAGTTGCTGCAACCGATACAAGCGGGGTGTTTTTCTTGGGTTGGTTCTACTTTGGGATTGAGATAAAGATCCATATCTTCATCTAATTCTTCCAAACTTACCTCAAAATATTCTCGCTCGAAATCTTCTGGAGTAATGCTATCAAAAAAGGATTCTATTTCAGCAAAAATCAAATTTTCTAGATCGTTTGCAACATCTTCTAAAGAATCTTTGCCTTCAGCGACGACAGTATCTAACAATTCACTAACATTATTAAATAAAGCTTGACATTCTACGGTAACTAATTCTATGGTTGCGAGGAAATCTTGTTGCCATTTTTCCATATTTTTTTGCTCGTCGATCGGCTCGAACGCTCCAACTTAAAATAAGAAAATAACTAAACTAATCTTTTTTGAGACGACGCAATTCTTCTTGTAAAGATTGTACTTGTTCTCTTAAAGAATCCATATTATCGGAATTTTCCGTTGCTTTTGGCTTTTCCTCGCTAGAATTTTCATCTTCTGTAACGATTTCTATCAAACGAGGTTCTCTATTCCCTTCTTTTTTCTTATCTGCGTTAGAATCAGTTTGCTCTACTTGTTGTTGCTGAGCTTTCTTCATCATTTCTTCAACAAACTTGCGAGCTTCATCGGTGGTCATTTCCCCGCGATCGACCATTTCGTCGGCTAATTTTTGAACTTGGGTTCTCAACTCGGCTAATTTACTACCTGCTTTTTCTGTGGCATACGAGGCGATTCCTACCCCCAAATATATAGCTTTTTGAACTATATCTTTGAAATCTGGCATCTTAGTTTTTGCTCCTTTGCACGATCGCTTTCTACTTCTAACTTTAGGATATGCAGCCAGTAATTAACTACCCATAATTTTTTTGATAAATTTTGTGGCGATCTAACTCTTTAAAAATCAAAAGACCCGGTTGACACGCCTATTACAAGCATCCCGTATTGCTGCTACTTCCGTCCTGACAAGATTAGGGCGTTGTAATCGCGTGTTCCGAGCCGTTATTATTTTAGCACGAACCAGAGCTTCGAACCAAATTCAATCAAAATTTAATGCAGTTTGCTAAAGTAATCCCTAATTTAATTGAAAATAGACCCAAAACCGCACTACCGAGCCAATAAAAGACAAAAGTGGTACAATTGCCTTCGTTAAGTAGTTTGATGCTATCTAATTGGTAACTAGAGAAGGTAGTATAAGATCCTAAAAAGCCGACACCTAACCATAAAGCAAATTCTGGAGAGACTTTGAGAACTTGTTGGGTTATTAAGGTAACGAAAAAACCCATGACGATACAGCCTGTAATATTAACAAAAAAAGTACCGTAGGGAAAATTTACTCCAAATATTTTTGCGAACCAGATACTAATATAATATCGAGATAACGCCCCAGCAATTGCACCCAAACTAATGACGATCGGCGTTCTGATTGATGGTTGTTGTAATGTTTGGCTGCTTGTAGATAATGCGATCGCTAATACTTCATCTAAAAATTTCATGCTTAATAGTGGATCGATACTAAAAAATATTTTACTTTTTAGCAACGGCGATCGCCAATCTAATTTTGTAGATAATTCTTTTTCTGCTTGCTGGCTAGAGACAGATAATTATACCGTTTTTCCGACATTAATTAAGAGAGTTAATACAGCTAAAACCGTCGAGGTAGAAGGGATTATCCTTGAGATTTAAACCTTTGGCCGCTCCTAAATCTCCTCATCTCTACTTCTAAATTTTTCTGCTTATTTTAAAACGAGAATTAATCGCTCTCGAGCGACTTTTGAGAAGTTTGACGAGATACTTTTTCCAGGACTAAATTTTTGTTGATATCAAAAATAAACTGATGTTTCTCTTTTGCTAATGCTTGTAAATAAACTGTATTAACGTCTATGTTATCGCCATAGCGAAGATTTTTATTGCGATCGCGTCGTGCAGAAATTTTAGTCTTAATTTGATGATAAGAGAGATTTTCTCTGATTCCTTTTCTGGCGATCGCAGTTGCACTCATTTTTTTTATCGCGATTGAAACTTTACTCTTCATATCGATCTATAACTAAAGATTCTTGACTATACTATCGGCATCATCATACAATATACCAACTCAACTGCGATCGCCGTCACATTTTTTAAGATTTTTTAAATAGTAGACCTTAAATTCTTGGTTTGAGCGATCGATTGGGACAATTGCAAGACAATTTATTGTAAACTTGCAAATAAATCCTGAGTGGTGGGTCTGCTAAGAAAATAGAGATGATTTTAGGTTTCGATCCTGGTAGGGATAAATGCGGTTTGGCAGTAATGGGACGAGATGGGAAAATTTATTACCATCAAGTAGTAAATTCAAATGTGGTTATCGCGACGATCGAACAATTATTTGTCAAATATTCCCCAGAAATATTAATTATGGGCGATCGCACCACTGCTAAAACTTGGCGGCAAAAAATAATCGAGAATTTAGACCGAGCCACTGCTATCATTATGGTGGACGAACATAATAGCACTATAGAAGCCCGCGATCGCTATTGGCAAATTTATCCACCTCGAGGCTTGAGCAAACTAATTCCAGTAGGAATGCGACTTCCTCCCCGTCCCGTTGACGATATTGTGGCGATCGTTTTAATCGAAAGATACCTTCAAGCAAATACCTAAAAGTGATTCTTTTCTAGTTTAAATCTGCGATCGCAAAATAAAAGAGTAATCGCCTCCAGGCTCTAGTTGATAATCCCAACTCTCCAAAAAGCGACCTAAAGGTTCGAAAATCAAAGCCCGGCCTAAAGAAGGTTCGACTAATAACTTGCGCTGTTGAAAGCACCACCGAAATTCCCATTGATAAGCTGCGGCACTTACCTCACCTTCTATTATTCCTTCTTGCCAAGATCGATCGGTAACGCGCACGTAGGCAGTAGTTTCTGGCAACTGCTTAAAACAACTCACAACTAATTATACATTCCTCCTGCGAACCTTTATATATTTTATTAATTAAATTATCGAATCGAGCGAGCTTTTTTGGTTGCTTATTTTACTTTAGGAGCAAAAAAAAGTTTTTTAGAAAACTTTAATTCAGTAATAAAATACCTATAGGAATATGACATTTCTAAAATAATAGCCGGTCTAGATCGCCAAAAACTCAAAACTTAAAATCGAGATATCATCGCAATTACTACTAATTATGACCCCAATCGAACGAAACTCGTCTTTATCTACTAGGACATAAAATAACAAAATATTATCTGAAAATGTGAATAAATAAAATACATTTAACTTGAATTAATAAGCATTGCAATCATGAAAATTTTGTTAGTAGACGATGACAAACTTTTAGCAAAGGCTCTGACCGAAAATTTAACTCAACATAATTTTGTTGTCGATACGGTTAATGATGGCGAAACGGGTTTGTATTATGCTTCTAATTTTATTTACGATTTAATTTTATTAGACATATTGATACCGGATCTAGACGGAATTAGCCTTTGCAAGAAATTGCGCGATCGCGGTTGTATGACCCCAATTATTTTATTAACTGCTCGCTACAACAGCAGCATCGATAAAATTAAAGGACTCAATGCTGGTGCGGACGATTACATCCTCAAACCAGTTGATTTTCAAGAATTGATCGCCAGAATGAGAGCTATTTTGCGTCGAGAAACTCAAAATTTATCTTCTCTATTAGAATGGGGGAGCTTATCTTTAGATCCGGCCAGTCGCAAAGTCAAATATCAAGAGTGCGATCTCAATCTTACCCCCAAACAATACGCTTTATTAGAATTATTGTTACGAAACCAAGGCAGAGTATTCAGTCCTGCGGCTATAATTGACAGTTTGTGGTCTTCTGAAGAAATTCCAGGAGAAGATACCGTCAGGACTCATATTAAAGAATTACGCCAAAAATTACAAACAGCAGGAGTTCCCAAAAATGCGATCGAAACAATTTACGGACAAGGCTATTGTCTCAAACCCCTAGCAGTTAAAGATTCCGATTCGATCGAATTGAGAGAAAAAAAAGATTGGCAACAAGCAGCAGCACTAAGCAAAATCTGGCAAGAATACAAACAAGCATTTATCGATCGCCTAGAAGTTTTTGAAGAAGTAAAACACCATCTCGAGCTGCAAGGAACTTTAAATCCTAATTTACAACAAAAAGCCGAATCGATCGCTCATAAGTTAGCTGGAACTTTAGGCAGTTTTGGCAAACAGCGCGGATCTCAATTGGCGATCGAATTAGAACGTCTTTTGCAAGTTGAAAGATCTTTCGGACAAAAAAAAGAAAAAGAGTTTTTAAATCTTTTATCCGCACTCAGAGCGGAAATAGAAAACCCCAATCTCTGTTTAGAAAAGAGTCAAACTTCAATCTCGACCGAATCAAAACAGATAGGCGATCGAGACTCTGAAACGATTAGACTGTTAATTATAAATTCTAATTGCGAATTTATTCGCTCCCTTTCTCATTTAGCCCGCAAGCGAGGCATAAAAGTTGCTACTGCTGCTACAGCTCGAGCCGCTTTAGAAATATTAGCTCGAGACAAAATAAATATAGCTATCTTGCAACTTAATTTTAAAGACAATCCTCACCTTCAAGAAGATTTAAAACTGATCGAATCTTTGCGAGAATTTACAGCAGAAGTCCCCTTATTAATTGTGGCCGATCGAGGTAATTTTCGCGATCGCATTGAAGTGATGCAACGAGGAGGAAATATTTTGTTAGTACAACCAATTACCCCTAGTTTTGCGATTGAAACCATCGAAGCCAAACTAGATCGCAATTTTAGGGCCGCTAAAATAATGTTTGTTGACGACGATCGAGAATTGCTCGATTGTTTGTCCAATTTACTTTCACCTTGGAATTTCGAAGTTACTACCCTCAACGATCCGACTAAATTTTGGCAAGTCTTGGTCGAAGTCAATCCCGATTTGCTGATTTTAGATCTTGAAATGCCCCAAGTCAACGGAATTTTACTTTGTCGTATGGTACGCAGCGATCCTCGTTGGACTCGTTTACCAATTTTATTTTTAACTGTCAATCAAAATCCTCACATTCAAGATCTGATTTTTACTAGCGGTGCTGACGATCTGATCTTTAAACCAGTTTTAGCCGAACGATTGGCCAACCGAATCGTCAATCGCTTAAATCGAGTTTAAAATTAGGTTCGATCGCATCTCTACTGTGTTAACCTCTAAATTAAGAGCTGGAAGTAAATGGTGTCAAAAAACCCTGCTACAGACTTACATCAACAAGTTCGAGCAGTTTTACTAGGCTTGAATCGCGTTAAATCCTTGTTGAGCATCTCGCCAGATTCAGAAGCTAAATTAATTAATATCGATCGCTCGATCGCTGCAATCGATCGATTAGCTCGAGAATTATCTTTTCTCGATCGTGAGAGTCTTTCAAATAATCAATATAGTTCTTCCCTTGTCCAAGAAGCTATCGATCTGACTCGAGCGGAATTTTATCAAGACTGGCAAAATTTTAGTTTCAACCTCAAGAATTTACATCGACTTCACACTACTAGTTATAAGAATTTTCAAGAGTTATTTAAAGATTACTTACAAACTGGCTGTCAAATTTTTAAATTAGAAACTGGGATTATTAGTAAAGTAATCGATAGTAATTATATTATTGATTCGGTTCGCTCGGATATAGAATTTTTAAAGCCACAATTAGAATTTCCTTTAGCAGATACTTATTGTCGGGAAGTAGTGAAAACTGCTCGAACTATTACCTATACTAATGTAGGTAAAATACCAACCATGAAAGGCCATCCAGTCTATCAGAATCTTAAATTAGAATCTTACATCGGTACGCCAATATTAATTAACGGAAATGTTTACGGAACTCTTAATTTCTCCTCAACTAAAATCAGAGAACGAGATTTCAGTATCCAAGAAAAAGAAATTATAGAATTGATGGCAGAAAGTATTAGTAAATATATTGTTATCTCTCAAAAAGAAACCTCTCTACAAGAAAATGAAGCCCTTTTTAGGCTCACAGCTAATAGCGCGCCAATTATGATTTGGATCGCCGATCGCGATGCAAAACGAACTTTTTTTAATAATGCTTGGCTCAATTTTACCGGCAGATTGTTAGAACAAGAAAGGGGAGAAGGTTGGAGGGAGCAAGTACATTTAGAAGACCTCGATTCTTGTTTGAATACTTATTTAACAGCTTTTCAAAACTGCCAAAATTTTGAACTAGAATATCGTTTAAAAAAGAAAGATAATAAATATCGCTGGATTTTAGAGAAAGGAATGCCGAGATTTACTCGCGAAGGAGAATTTTTGGGCTATATCGGTACTTGTATCGATATCAACGATCGCAGCAAAACTTTAGAATCGATCCAAAAACAACATCGCCGCTCGCAATTATTTCATAAAGTTGCGACTAAGATTCGTAAATGTCTCAAATTAAGAGATATTTTAATCACTGGGGTTAACGAAACTAAACAATTATTGGCAGCAGATCGAGCTTTAATCATTCGTTTGTCTGGAGAGTCTGCAACTATAGTCGAAGAGACAGAATGTATTGGTTGCAAACAACTTAAAGGTCAAGCAATAATCAATCCTTTAATAGATGAAGATTATTTAGAAAAATATCGACAAGGAGAAATCATTGCTATTTCCGACCTCGATCGCGAAATTGAGTTGTTAAATTTGCCGCAAAAAACCGATCGTTTTGGCGTAAAAGCTACTTTAATCTTGCCAATTTTTACAAAAGAAAACCTTTGGGGTCTCTTAGCAATCCATCAGTGTTATAGTACCAGACAATGGGAAGAATTTGAAATTAAATTAGCTCGAGATCTGGCCGATCGCATCGGGATCGCGATATCTTTTGCCGAACTCTTAGAAAATCTCGAGTATTTAGTTTCCCAACGTACCGAAAAACTCAGCCAAGCCAACCAACAATTAAGAATTATTACCGATAATATTCCCGCTTTAATCTCTTACGTAGATTCAAATTTGCGCTATCGCTTTAATAATAAAACTTATCAAGATTGGTTTAATCGACCTCTATCGGAAATCACCGGCAAAAAAATTCAAGAAATTCTCCCCGAAAAATATTATCAAACAATTCAAAAATCGATCGAGCGAGTGCTGAATGGTGAAAAACTCAGCCAAGACAATAAACTGATCGATAATAATGGCAATCTTCGCTGGGTAAATACCAACTATATTCCCGATTTCGATCGTCATAATCGAGTTAAAGGCTTTTTTGCTCTAATTATCGATATTACCGATCGTAAAGCCGTCGAAACAATGAAAGATGATTTTCTGGCGATTGTCAGTCACGAATTGCGAACCCCAATAGCATCAATCCACGGCTCTGTCAAGCTGCTAGCTACGGGAAAATTGGGACAACTTTCAGCAGAAGGTTTACAAATGCTGGCCATAGCCGATAATAATGCCGATCGCCTCGTGCGTTTAGTTGAAGATATTCTCGACTTGCAGCACATGGAATCTGGTAAAGTAAAGTTACAAAAAAGATCTTGTACGAGTACTAATTTAATCCATCAAGCGATAGATTTAATGACACCGATTGCAGGTGAAAATAAAGTCATCCTCGTCAGTAATTCTGTCAATATTTCTTTTTGGGCAGATTCTGATTATATTATCCAGGTTTTAACCAATTTGATCGATAATGCGATTAAATTTTCCCCCGTTGGTGCTACGGTGACGATCGGCACTAAATTAGATGAGCAAAAACAGTTCGTTATCTTGTCAGTCAAAGACAGCGGTAAAGGAATTCCTCAAAATAAATTAAAAGCTATTTTCGGGAGATTTCAACAAGTAGATGCCAGCGATGCTCGAGAAAAAGGAGGAACTGGATTGGGTTTGGCTATTTGTCGCACAATTGTCGAATTACACGGGGGTAAAATTTGGGTTGATAGTTGCTTGGGTCGAGGAAGTACTTTTATGTTTAGTTTACCTTTATCCGAAAAATGAATTTTTCTGAAAAAAAAATTTTACTTGTCGACGATGAGTCGGCAATTCATGCTATAGTCGAACTCAGTTTACAAATGCAAGCTGGTTGGCAAACTATTTCTGCGGCAAAAGGTGTTGAAGGTTTAAAATTAGCTCGCTCGCAACGACCGGATGCTATTTTACTAGACTTAATGATGCCGGAAGTTAGCGGTGTTACCATCCTCAAACAACTCAAGGCAGATCCGATCACTAAATCGATTCCTGTAATTCTTCTCTCGGCAAAAAAAGTTGAAACTTCAACAGAAGATTTTTTAAGGGATCTTGCCGTTGCAGGAGCGATCGCCAAACCTTTTAATCCTCTGACTCTTTCAAGCAAAATATCAGCTTTTTTGGGTTGGTGAGTTTAAAACTTATCTGCATCGAATTTTCATACTCTCTCAAAACTATTTCAATATATATTAAGTAGAGGGCTAACGTTAAATTATGTAAACTTTAGCGAGCAGGTAAGTAAGTTTCAATGTATGGTAAGAAACGTATTTTAATTATCGAACGGGCACAAGATAGTCAAAAAGTTCTCAAACTCAGCTTAGAAATGGTAGGTGGTTGGGAAGTAATCGGGGCCGACTCAGAGCGAGAAGCAAGGGATTTATTAAAGACAGATCGATTCGATGCAATTATTTTAAATCTAGTTAATGGCGATCGCCCCACGATCTTAAAAACAGCCAGCGGCGACAAAATCGGCCGAAGCATTCCCATAATTGCGATCGTACCGAACGCCAGATCTCAACAAAGCTGCGATTTAAAAAAGCTAGGGGTGGTTTTAGTAGTTCGACAGATGTTAAACCCGATAATACTAGTCGATCGGATCGCGAAAAAATTAAATTGGGGTATTGTTAAAGCTTCTAAAGATTAAATTCACAATTCTTGACTAAATCTCGGCATTTCCTCATAAGATCCTCACATTTAACTTTTAAACTTAACAATAGATAGAAAAAAATTTTAGAAAAAAGGGGGTGCAAGAAAGTATATGAACAAGTGTCCTTGTTGTGGTTACTCCTTATTACGACATACTAACGGCAGAAGCATTTACTGGTTTTGCCTTCATTGCTGGCAAGAAATGCCTAATCTAGAAGAACTAAGATTATCTATCTACCGTAAAAGCCTCGATCGCTCGATCGAAATTTCTGCTTGGGTATCGGAAGAAGAACCATCTTTGCCACCAAAAACAACAATAGAAGTATAGCAAAGTCGGGTAACGATTGCTACAGTTAAAGGATAAAAGTGATTTAACTCTGGCGATTCGATCTTCAGTTACTTCCTTTGTTCGAGCAAAAATCAAAAATACCAAAAACCCCACTTGATATCTATATTGCCTGGTTTTAGATAAGAAAAATGCAAGAAAAAATGTTGGTCAATTTAACTCTACTAGCGGTCGAAGAAGAATTAAAAAGATACAATTTGACAGAATCCGATCGACAAGAAAGATCGATTTTAAAAAATCAAAACTCGAGCCGAGAGTTATTAAATTATATTCTCAACCGCACTCCGAATATTTACGCAGTAGTTACCGAGGAAACGGTCAAAGAAAAATACAGACAGATAAGTAAATCTTCGCAACAAAAAAGACAAATTACTAAATTGATCCGGGGAGGAATCAAAAAGCTGATCGATCGTAATAACGATTGCTCCCCTCGAGTCGGTTTACTAATTCCTGGCAGAAGATAAGCAGACAATTTTTGCAGAAAACCGACATAATTAAAAAGAACAGGGTAATTGAGGTTTTATTTGTCTGAGTTAGAACGAGAAGAATTAGACAGTGCTATTTTTTGTTTTGACGAAATTCAAGAACAATTAAACTACGACAAAGCACGAGAGTCTTTGCGATATTTGGTAAAAAAAGTCGATCTAACCTCAGCAGAAATAACGGGGTTAGAACCTCAAATCGATCGCCTTACCGCCATGTTAGATAAATTAGAAGGATCTTTAATTCAGATCGCTGCTTTTGGCATGGTAGGTAGAGGCAAGTCATCGATTCTCAATGCTTTAATCGGTCAAGAAATATTTAAATCCGGTGCGACACACGGAGTAACTCGCACTATAGCACGATCTGAATGGGAAATTAGTAGCGAAGAGATCGGCCAGAGCCAACAAGTTACGATTAACAGTAAATTAAATTGTCAAGTTCAACTGATCGACACTCCTGGTATCGATGAAGTAGACGGAGAAACTCGCGAGGCGATCGCCCGTCAAGTAGCTCGCTCGGTCGATTTAATTTTATTTATTATTGCTGGAGACTTGACAAAAGTTGAATACGATGCATTATCTCAATTGCGAGAATTTGGTAAGCCGATCGTGCTGGTGTTTAACAAAATCGACCTCTATCCCGAAGCCGATCGTCTGGCAATATATCAGAAAATTAGAGACGAGAGGGTAAAACAATTAATTTCTCCCGAAGAAATCGTCATGATAGCCGCATCGCCCTTAGAAACTGTAGCGACAAGGCAAGTAAATGGTAGTTTAAAGGTAAGGCGACAGCGAGGAAAACCCCAGATCGAAGTCTTGAAATTGAAAATTTTTGAGATTTTACACCGCGAGGGAAAATCTTTAATCGCTTTGAATACGATGTTGTACGCTACTGAAATCAATCAACAATTGGTCGAGCGGAAGATGGAAATACGCGATCGCGCGGCTGAAGAATTGATTAAGAAAGCGGTGACTCTTAAAGCTTTAGCCATTGCCCTCAATCCAGTTACGGTAATTGATTTTTTTAGTGGTGGGGCGATCGATATTGCCTTGATTTTGAGTTTATCTCGGCTTTACGGCATTTCTATGACTCAAACCGCAGCGATCGAATTGCTACAAAAAATTGCTATTAGTATGGGTGGTATTAGTGCTAGCGAAATATTAGCCTATTTTGGTTTGAGTTCCCTAAAGAGTATGTTAGGAATTTCGGCCCCGATTACGGGAGGAATATCTTTAGTACCTTATGTTTCGGTTGCGATCGCTCAAGGTTCGGTTGCTGGGCTTTTTTCTTATGCAATGGGAGAAGTAACTAAAACCTATTTAGCTAACGGTGCATCTTGGGGGGAAGAAGGGCCGAAAACGACGATTAAAAATATTTTAGATTCTTTAGATGAAACTTCGATTTTAAGTCGTCTTAAATCGGAATTACGAGCCAAACTGACGCAAAAATATTTTTAGCTTAAAGGAATAGTGACAATAAAAGTAGTCCCTTTACCTGGTTTGCTGTGGACTTCGATCTGACCGCGATGCAAATCGACACATTTTTTTACTAAAGTTAAACCCAATCCCGAACCTGGAGTATTTTCGATATTTTTGCCGCGATGGAAGGCTTCAAATAGTTGCGGAAGTTCGGATTTAGGAATGCCAACTCCGCGATCTTTAACAATTAAAATTAACTTTTTTGTTTGAGATTTTAAAATTACGTGAATGGTGCTGCACTGAGGCGAATATTTAATCGCATTTGTGAGTAAATTTGTCAAAATGTAGTTAAATAATTTAGGATTGATGGGAGTTAATTTATTTTCTCCTTGACTCATAAAAATTATTTGACGGTCTTGTCCGGCATTAATTTGCATTTCTTTGACGAGGGAGATGCAGATTTTTTCAGGATTGAGTAATTCGGTTTCGATTTGCGATTTTTCTGTTTCTGCCCGATTGATTTTGAGAATATTATCGATAATTTCGGTCATTCTTTTAGCAACTTTTTCGAGTTGATAAAGTTTTTTGACAATCTTTTCTTGCGGCAAGCGATCGAGATAAGAAATAAGAGATTGAACGATTACCAAAATAGTAGATAAAGGGGTTCTAAATTCATGAGAAGCCATCGAAAAGAAGCGTAACTGCATTTCAGCGATTTCTCTTTGTTTTTCTAATTCTAAAAGGGTTTGTTCGGCTCGTTTGCGATCGCTAATATCAACAGCAATGGCTAAAATGCGCTCTCTTTTTTGAGGAAAATCATTACTAGTATGCAAGGGAGAGATCGTGATTAAAAAACATACCTCGTCTTTAGATAGAAGACAATCATGCTCGAAAGTGATCGAGCTTTCTTTTTGCAAACAAATCTCATAATTTGACTTAAATTTTGCAGCTATTTCTGGATTTGGATAAATTTCTTTTACGCCCTTGTCGATCCATTGTTGCGGGGGAATGCCGGTAAACTTCTCGACGCTTTGATTGATAGTGAGCATGCGAAAATCCCCCGTTTCAGTTCTCTCGACTACCCAAATAACCTCACTGGCCGATTCGAAGATACTTTCTAAAAACTGTTTGTTCTCTCGCAAATTATTTTCGGCTCGTTTGCGATCGGTAACATCGCGGATTATAGCCGTAAAAATAGTCGAACCTGCTAATTTTAACTGAGAAATAGAAACTTCTGCCGGAAATTCGCTACCATCTTTACGACGAGCAAAAACAGCATCTCTGCGGCCGATTTTAGTAACTATTTCGCCATTAGGATCTTCTGAAGAAAAATTATTTGGTAGGAGCAAGTCGAGGGGTCGATCGAGGATTTCTGCTGTAGTGTAACCAAAAATCTTTTCTGCACCTTTATTAAACAGGGTAATGCGCCGATCGCAATCGATCGAAATAATTCCATCTTCAGCATTATCTAAAATACCTGCCAAACGAGCTTCACTCTCTTGTAAAGCGGCTTGTGCGATGTGGCGATCGGTAACATCTTCAGCAATACAAAGTAAATACTGAGGTTTCGACTCGAGATCGTAAAGAGGAACTTTAGTTGCTTGCAAAATTTTTCGGCCGAGATCTTGAGTACCGATCGCTACTGGAGGGATATCTACTTTTTGATTTTTAGCAAAAGCTTCTCGATCTTGAGAGTCGAAAAATTCTGCTTGTTCTTGAGTAAATAACTGCTGACAAGTTTTATCCATGGCTCGATCGGTACTGATACCAAAAAGTTGCTCGCAGTTTTGGTTTAATAAAACTAATTTACCGAAGTTTTCCGATCTGGCATCTTTAACGAATAGAGGGACTGGCAAAGAATTAATCAAAGTTTGTAAAAATTCTTCGGTTTGTTGGATTTTAATTTCTGCTTGTTTGCGTTCGCTAATATCGACGGAAATACCGACGATCGTTGTGGGTTGTCCTTCGCGATCGCTGAGGACTTTACCTTTCATCATGAACCATCTATCTAAAAATAAAGCACAGCGATGCTCGAAAATAAACTCGCTTTGATTTTCTATTGCTCGATCGATAATTGTTATCGCAGATTTGCGTTCTTGGCGAGTGAAAACTTTGCTAAATAGTTCTTTGGTTGAAAATTCCCAAGAATCGTTAACCCATTCTGGCTCTAGAGAACCGAAACCGATGACTCGATTAGTGAGTAAATTAGCTTCCCAACAAATAATTTTGCCTGCTTCTAAAGCCAAACTTAATTTTGCTTGGCTCTGTTTGCGATCGCTAAGATCGGTAATTACGTTGAGAATGCCTTGATATTGTCCGTTTTCATCGCAAATCGGATTGGCCGAAACAATTGCCCATAAATCCGAGCCATCTTGACGACGAAATCGAAAATCATATTTTTCTGCGATACCTTGGCGACAATTATTTAATTTTTCGATCGCCTTGGCTTGTTTGGCTCGATCGATAAATTCTCTAAAATGCCGGCCCGACATTTGGGAAATGGTATAACCGAGCATATCGGCGGTTTGTTGGTTGACAAAGGTGGTGCATCCTGATTTATTGAGAACCCAAACCCCTTCGTTCATGGTTTCGACGATCTGACGGTATCTTCGTTCGCTTTCTTCTAGGGCTAGTTGTATTTGCTGGCGATCGGTAATATCTTCGGCAAGGCCCATGAGGTATTTAGGCTGACCTTGAGGGTCGTATAAAGGTACTTTTATAGCCCGAAATACTCTCCTACCGATTGAGGTATCTATCGATTCTGTGGGAATTTCTACTTTAGTTTGTTTGGCAAAAACTTCGCGATCTTTTTGTCGCAGAAAATCTGCTTGCTCTCGAGGGAAAAAATCGTAATCGGTTTTGCCGATGACTTCTGCTTCTTGAGCGCCAAAAAATTGTTCGCAACTGCGGTTAATGGTGATATATCGACCTCCAGTATCTTTGACGAATAAAGATAGGGGTAAGTGATCGATTAGGGTTTGTAAAAATGTTTGAGTTTGCGCGATCTTTACTTCTGCTTGTTTGCGATCGCTTATATCGGTGAGCGTGACTAAGTTAGCGCAATATTTACCACGATTATCTAAAATCGGGTTGGCAGATACCATCGCCCAAAATTGAGATCCATCTTTGCGACGAAATTGACAACTGTATCGTTCTTTGATTCCCTTAATACGAGCCGCTCGTTTCTCGAGCAATTTTGGCTTGTCTTCTTCATTGACAAATTCGTAAGGATTGGTCTTTAATAGTTCTGCTAAGGTGCAACCCAAAAGATCGGCTAGTTGTTGATTTGCAAAAAGAAATTCTCTGCGTTCGTTGAAGATCGCTACTCCTTCGGTCATGGCTTCGACGATCTGACGATATCTTTTTTCGCTTTGTTGCAGATCCGAGCAGATCTGGTTGTCAAATTGTTGCATCTCGCTTTCGATCCCGATCATGCGAACTGCTTTCCCCGACTCGTCCCATTCTGCTTGTCCTCGGTTGAGAATCTTTTTATAAGAACCGTTTTGAGAAGATACTCTATACTCGATCGCGAAGGGAATTTTGCGGGCTAAATGGTCTTCAAAAGCGGCTAAAACTTTTGATAAGTCTTGAGGATGGATTCTTTGTTGCCATTGCTCGATGCTATTACTTATTTGTCCGATTTTGAATTCTTTTATTTGATAAAACAGAACTCGATCGCTTTGAATGTCCCAATCCCACAGGCCATCTCCGGTAGCTTCTAAAGCCAGTTGCCATCTTTTTTCGCTAGTTTTTAATGCCGATTCTATTTCTTTGTTGCGAATACCGAGGCTCAAATAATTGGCTGCTTCAATAAAGGTATTTATTTCTCTTTCTTGCCAATGGTGAGGTTTGGGGCTAAAAACCGTTAATAATCCCAATAAGACCCCGGAATATTTTATAGGTATATTAAGAATCCCTCTCATCCCCATTGCTAACATTTTTTCTTTTAAGGGGGTGAGGCGATCGTCTCGATCGAGATCTGCTACTGCGACGTAAGTACTGTTTTGACAAGCTTGCCAGTATTCTGGTGCGAGCTGAAAATTTAATTTTTCTTCTGCTACTGTATTTTTTGCTCCAGGCTCGATCGCGTTAACTAGTGTTATTTTATTTTCTTGATTTATTTGGGAATATGCTATTGATAAATAATGAAAATCGCGCTTTAAATTTAAAAGGGTATTTTCAATTAAATCTTCTTGATTATTTGCGAGGGCAATACTTTTTAAAATATCTTTTGTTGTTAAATTATTTTTGTTGCGGGCAAATGAATTTTTAAATTGCCAAAAATGGGTTTTTTTTCGGCGATCTTCTTCTTTTTTAAAGATTTTATTGAATTTGATTTTAGTAGATACAAAAGCATATCCTTCTAATTTACCAGTTTTATTTACCGGAAAAGACCTGGTATAAATCCAAACAATAGAGCGATCGGGTCTGATAATTCTATATTTTTGTTGAATATTTTTGCCGGTTTTTAATAGTTTCTCCCAAGCTAAATCAACTCTTTTTTTATCTTCAGGATGAACCAAATCGAGCCAAGATTCGGGATTTTCTTTGAGTGCCTCGCACCTCATACCCCAAACTTTTTTATAATTACAACTAACATCAAAAAGTATTTTTCCGTCGGGAGAAATAGTAAAAAATACTTCTTCTATTCTTTCTTTCATAAGCTATAAAAATAAAAAAATTAAATTTTATTATAACAAAGTAATTGTTTTCTAAGTTACTATTTTGAAGTTTAGATCTAAAATGTTAAACTATTAACCTATTAAATTAAATAGAGAAATTATCTTTGATAATAAATCTTCCATTGCTAAAATTTAATGAGGATCGAACTGTCTAATTTAGTTTTGTCGATATATCGTCGAACTTGAAAGTTTTTTCTCAACTAAATGGCAAAAATGGCAAAATATATGGATTTATTGCCGTAAATTCAATTAACTGCTTAATTATAATATATTTACTAAGTAAATTTACAAGCAAGCTGTATTTTATTGATAATATTGATGGGTTTTATTGCTTATCACTATACGGCAAAACACCAAACATAATCAAAAACTTATTTTTTAGATGAAAATTTTGTTGGTAGAAGATGATTCAATTTTGGCTGAAAATTTGGCTGAGGCGATCGCCGCTCAACTTTATGTTATTGATGTAGTCGGGGATGGTGAAACTGCCTGGGACTACGTACAGTCTTTTCATTATGATTTAATTTTATTAGATGTTAATTTACCGAAGTTAAATGGAGTCAGTTTGTGCCGCAAATTGCGTCAGCAAGGTTTCGATAAACCTATATTGATGTTAACAGCTCGAGATACTAGCGACGATAAAGTTCTCGGTTTGGATGCTGGTGCTGATGATTACGTAATTAAACCCTTCGATCTGCCAGAATTGTTAGCTCGGATTCGCGCTTTATTGAGACGGGGTAATTCTCGATCGCCTATTTTAGAATGGGACGATCTTTGTCTCGATCCTCGCACTTATCAAGTAACTTACGCTCAACAAACATTGTCTCTAACACCTAAAGAATATTCAATCCTGGAACTTTTGATGCGCAACGGACAAAGAGTTCTCAGCCGTAGGTTAATTTTAGAACAAGTTTGGGCTTTTGAAGATATGCCCTCAGAAGATACAGTTAAAGCCCATATTAATAGCTTACGCTCCAAACTTAAAGCAGTTAACGCTCCTCCTAATCTGATCGGTACGGTTAGGGGGATTGGTTATTGTCTGAATGTAACAAGTTAATTTACAGCTTAAGTCCTGTCTTAATCTTTTCTTAACTTATCTTGGCGGAATTTTTACAAACAACATTTAAGATACATACATATAAGGCAAGTTCTTCTTTTAGGTGGATCTAATCCTTCAAGCAGGGAGTTTAAGTTAACTTCCTGTATTTTTTTTATTTTTTGCTTCTCAAGCTGTTTGGAGTCTATATTTGCTAGATCGATCGGCTCGAATAATGGTTTAACTTAAATTTAACCTGACTTTCCAGATTTAAAGCTGGCTGGCAAAGTTATTAACGACCTTAAGATAAGTTTTGCTTTTAAGTCTATTTAACTTTTTTAATCTAAATTTTTATTTAACTCAATTTTTCCAGATAATGGAAATATTAAAATAAGTATATGTCGATTTAGCAAAGTTTTTAATTTTAATTTAATCTATCTTTTCGCAAATTTTACAAACTATGTTTAAAGTAGATAAATATTAGGCAAGTTCTTCTTTTAGGTGGATTTAATTATCTTAGCAGGGGGTTTAAGTTAACTTCCTGTATTTTTTTTTGCTAGCTTTGCCAATCTGCTAAGGATCTTTCTAAAACTGCATACTGGAAATTTTTAGAAATTAAGATTATTTTTGCTTTTTGTTCTCGATCGATCGGGTCGACTCGAGCGTAAATAAATTTGTTTTCAAAATCAGATTTACCTAAAAATAATTGATATTCTTGTTGATTATTGAGAATTATTCTTATTATACCACGAGGAGACTGAAGATGGTAAAGATTTAGACGATCGGCAGAAACAGTAAAAGTGCGTTCGATTTTTTCTCTAGCTAATAAATTCAACAAAAAAGCCACAACTGAATCGTTAGCCAGAGCATTTTCTGGCTGCTTTATTTGCCACTTATCTTGTCGATCTTGAGTGCGTTCGAGTTTAAAAATTTTACCTTCTGTTTCGATAATTAATTGTTGAATATCTTCGACTTTAAAATTAAAAATCCTTCTTTTTTCACTTTGAATATTTGCATATTTTGGAGAGTCTTTAATTTCAGTAAAATATAACCAAGCACCCGAAGTTAAAGCAAAAACTAGCCAGATCGAAGTAGTTTTTTGGAATTTCATTTTTCTGCTCGACTTTTTTAAATATCCAATATTAACGTCTTTGCCACCAAGTTATTCCGGCCAGAATCAAAGCCAACAAAGGAAAAATCAACAGAGCCAACAAATTCAGAATTATCCCGCGAGTAAGACCGATATTGAGACGGCGGTTTTTAGGTTCTTTAGCAATAATAGAAATATTAGAATCATCGCTATTTGCTAACCAGGCGATCGCATTAATAAATAAATTTTGATTAAACTGTTGTGAAATCCAACTATTAGTAGCAAAATCAGAATCGCCAAAAATAACTAATCTCGAGTCTACTTCATTTTCTAAAGATTTATTCAGAGCAAAAGCCAAATTAAAAGGCCCGGACTTATCCTTTTTAGGATCTAAACTAACCTCTTTATTTAGTTCGCTTTCAGCCCAAGTTTGTTCGTCTGAAATCAATAAAGGTGCTGCTGAAATTTCTGGTTTAGACTCTATTTCGATCGCTCTGGCCCGGTAAAATAAAGTAATATTCTTGTCGCTAAAATCCTTAGTAATCGGGCGATCGCCGTACTGAGTTACTACGGTAGTGTCTACTCCAAAACCTAAAAATACGTTACTTCCAGAAGCATCGATAATCACGCGATCGTCTAATTTAATGCCCCAATCTTGTAATATTGGTTCTGGATCTGCAGTGCGATCGGGATCTAACATCAGCAATAATCTACCGCCATTATTGAGATAGTTTCTTAATAACTTGATTTCTGCTGAGAATAATTCTTTTTGGGGGTTGGAGATAACGATCGCGGTAGTATTTTCGGGAATTTTACCGTTAGTGACTAAATTGAGGGGTGCTATTTTATAACCGTTAGCATCGAGACTGCTAACAGCGCGAGATAAACCATCTCTGGTGGCTGCTAGAGTAGTTTCTCCGTGTCCGGTGAGAAAATATATATAAGGGATTCGATCGCGCTTTATTTTGGCGATCGCTGTAGTTAATTGTAATTCTGAGATCGGTTCTTTGGCGGCCGGATTGGGATTGTTGGCCGGGTATAATTGCTGTACTAATTGTTTTTTATTGTCGTATTCGAGATAAACTTCTCCTAAAGAGAGATCTTTGAGACTGTTGCGATCTTGAAATGCAGCTAATCGATCTACTTCTACTTGAGGATCGACCGACTCAAATTTAAATAGAGGACTGTAGCGACTGTAATTTTCGAGTAATTCGCGATCGACCTGGCTAAAATCGCGATCGAAAACCCATACTGTCAAGGGTTTGTTTAAATTCTTAACTATTTGCTGAGTTTGGGGAGAGAGGGAATATATTTGGCTTTCCGTTAAATCTATTCTGAAACTGTAGCGACTTGCTAAAAAATTAATCAGCCCTAAAATTATTAATACCGACAAAGTAGATATTAAAATATTCGTTCCAACGGTAGTCGATCTTTGTTGCCAAAATCGTCTTTTTGACAATCCCAACCATAACAGAGTAAAAATCGTGCCGGTTAAGATTAAGCTCAGAGGAATTATCGACCAGATTCCAGATACTATTCCAGCGACTAAACCGACGATAAATATAAACGGCCCGGATAAAAAGAGATATTTTAAATTTTTTTTCGTACCAAAGTCAGGTTTGGTTTTCATGTGCTTCAAAATACTGACAACATATTATCTTTGAAATCGGAGAGTTTCGATACTGCTAGCGGTCAAAAATAGTCCCAAAAAAATGTAACTTCCAAACACTACCAAACTGCCAGTATCAAAAATACCTTTTATTAGATTATCGTAATGTTTTAATAAAGAAAGATAACTAATAATATCGCCTATTTGCGGGGATATGTTTGCTGAAATACTTGCACCTATTCCATCTAAATACCATAGAAATATAATCAAAACAAAAGTAACGATCGAGGCAAAAATTGTACTGTCAGTTAGGGAAGAGACAAACATTCCCAGAGAAAGTATTGCAGCAGCCAATAAAATTAAACCTAAATGAGCTAGTAAGGGAACTGTTAAATTAATTGGTGGATTAGCACTGCTAAAAGCGATCGCTTCGTAAATTAATATTGGGAACATCATAAAAGTAAAATAGCAAACTACACCCAACAATTTTCCCAAAGCTACCATCCAATTTGTGATTGGAGAAGTTGCTAATAATTCTAGGGTTTTTAACTTTCTTTCTTCGGCGTATAAATTCATAGAGAGTACGGGAACGATAAATATTATCAACCCGCTCATCAAACCCATAAAACTCAATAAAAAATTATAAGCAACATCTACAGCAACTTCTTGTCCCAATCTTTCTAAAGTAGCTATTTCAGAAATTATTCCTTGTTTTCCTAATAATAAATATACAAAGAAAAATCCAGTTAACAGCCAAAAAAAAGCAGTAACAATATATATTAGTGGGGAAGTAAAATAACCTCGCAATTCTTTTTGAAAAATGGCAGTAATATTATTAACAATCATAGCTCGTTTGTTTGTTGTAATTGTGGAGTAGAGAGGTTATTTAAAACCATCTCTACTGTAAATAAATTCAAGAACTCAGAACCCTGAAATTATAATTTTAGTGGAGTTTTGAAACTCAGAATTTTAGTACAGAAATAAAAAGTTAATACTTTAAATTCTTTTAAAAAAACTTCTGAGATCTGAGTTAATTTAGCGCATAGTTACAAATTCTTCAGCAGAACTAGGATGAAGGGCTACAGTAGCATCAAAATCAGCTTTAGTAGCACCCATTTTCAAAGCGATCGCAACTGCTTGAATAATTTCCCCGGAATGTTCGCCAACCATATGGGCCCCTAAGACTCGATCGTTATCTTGGTTAACCACTAACTTCATCAAAGTTTTTTCCTGTTTATCGGTCAGAGTGTAATAAAGTGGGCGAAACTTAGCCCGATAAATTTTAATTGCATCTCCGTATTTTTCCCTAGCGTCCTCCTCCGTCAAACCCACTGTAGCCGCTTCTGGAGTAGAAAAAACGGCAGTAGGTATATTCTCGTAATTCATTTTGCCATCTTTTTTACCAAAATGGGTGTCAGCAAAAATACGTCCTTCCTTAATTGCTACCGGAGTCAATTCGAGCGTCGGGGTACAATCGCCGATCGCGTAAATATGTGCTTCAGAAGTGCGATTAATTTCATCGACACCGATCGCCCCTTCAACTATTTCTACTTTGGTATTTTCCAAACCCAAATTATCTAGATTTGGCTTCCGTCCGGTGGCTGCTAAACTAACAACATCAGCAACAGCAATCTCTTTATTGTCAGCTCGAGAAATTACTTTAACACCTGCGTCACTTTTTTCAATTGCAATCTCGTTACTATTATTAAAAATGCGAATACCGTGTTTTTCCATGGCTTCTTGAATGGTAGAACGCAAATCCCCATCAAAACCCCGTAAAATGCGATCGGCGCGAATAATTTGAGTTACTTGAGTCCCCAAACCCTGCATGATACAAGCAAATTCTACACCGATATAACCGCCCCCGATAATTACCAAACTTTTAGGCTGTTCGGGTAAATTAAACATATCGTCAGAAACGATCGCCAGATCGATCCCAGGAATATTATTAGGTTTTACCGGATGACCGCCAACAGCGATCATAATTTTATCGGCAGTTACTTTGCGATCGCCTATTTCTAAAGTGTGAGAATCGACGAATTTAGCATAACCGCGAAATAATTCTACCCCCGATTTATCGAGCATTCGCTGATAAATTCCATTGAGGCGATCGACTTCATTATTAACCGCTTCAATCATTTTCGACCAATTGAGGTGGCTTTCTGGCTTGCTCCAGCCATATCCTTCAGCTTCTTCAAATTGTGCCGGAAAGCGAGAAGCGTAAACCATTAATTTTTTAGGGATGCAACCGCGATTGACACAAGTTCCACCCAAGCGATTGTTTTCTGCCAATCCTACCTTTGCGCCGTATTCTGCAGCTCTTCTAGCGCAAGCAATCCCCCCAGATCCACCGCCGATTACAAACAAATCGAAATCGTAACTCATTATACTATTCCTCTTTTACCGCTACTTGAATGCTAAAACTTTTCTTGAGATCGATACAAGCCTTAATTCTTCTCTCTTTTCTCGTGCCGCTACAACTACCAAAAGTTAGAAACGAGAATATATCTGCTGCATCTTCATCCGTTACTCTGGCTCGGGATAATACACCCGTTTGTCTTGCCGATTTAGATCGACAAATAAATAGAATTATTAACCGCGAAGGTTTCGATCGCGCTAGTTGGGGAATTTTAATCCAAACTTTAGACGATCGAACAACTATTTATGCTAAAAATCCAGAAAAATATTTTTTACCCGCTTCTGGTGCTAAACTTCTCACCACTGCTGCTGCTTTATCGGAATTAGGATCTCGCTATCGTTTTAGTACTTCGGTTTACGGGGTAGGAAATTTACCCAATTTAACGACTCTACGGGTAGTAGGAAGCAAAGATCCCTCCCTCAACACTCAAGATCTAGAAAACTTAGCCGATCGCCTCAGAGAAGAAGGAGTAAGAAGAATATCGCGGTTGATAATCGAAAACAGACAATCCTCTCTCAATCCTACTTGGGAATGGTCTGACGTGCGCGAATATTATGCTGTTGGAGTTTACGATCTCAATCTCAACGAAAATGCAGTTATTTTAAATATTTTGCCGCAAAGATTGGGACAAACTGTTAAATTAGATTGGTCGGATGCGATCGCAGCTCAACAATGGTCGATCGAAAATCAAGCAATAACAGCCCCTGAAAATACTCCCTATAATGTCGAAATAAAAGGAGTTTTAGCTAAGCCAATTTTAAAAATTACAGGAGAATTAGCCAGCGATTCTGGCCCGGATATTTGGGGTTTAGCAGTACCAAATCCGAGTCAATATTTTAAAGAATCTTTTCTTAAAATTTTGCGCGCTCGCGGCATTCAAGTCGATTCTAGTTCGATCGACAATCGTCCTTTTTCTATTCCTCGCGGTACAAAATTAACTACAATTTATTCTGAAGATTTAGATATTTTAGTTACTAAAACCAATCAAGAAAGTAACAATCTTTATGCAGAAACATTATTTCAAATTTTAAAAGATCGTTTCAGGGAAGAAACTGGAGGAGATGCGATCGAACTGGTTTTATCTGAATTAGGAATAGATGCCGATAGCTATACTTTAAACGACGGATCTGGTTTGTCCCGTCAAAATTTAGTTTCGCCCCAAGCAATAGTCCAAACCCTTCAAGTAATGGCAAAAAGTCCTCAAGCCGAAATTTATCGAGATTCTTTAGCAGTCGCTGGTGTTAGCGGCACTTTAAAAAAACGCTTTTTAAATACCCCAATTAACGGGAAATTACAAGCAAAAACAGGAACTTTAACCGGAGTTTCTTCCCTTTCCGGTTATTTAGAACTACCTAATTATGAAACATTAGTTTTTAGTATTATTATCAATCATGCCGATTTTAAAACATCTCTCCAGCGTCGCGCGATCGATGAAATAGTTTTATTATTGAACGATTTGCGATCGTGTTAATAAAACTTTTTTATTTTAAAAAGAAAACTCAAACACAAATCAAGCCAAAACAAACTGGTTGCGATCGACTGTCAATGCATTGAAAGCAAAATCTGCCAAAATCTCGTGAACCGATGCTGTAGGATGGATCGTATCCCAGAATAAATACTGGTTTGGATCTCCAGAAGCAACTCCTGCGATCGGATCTAAGAAAGGTTGAGAAACATTGCTCAGTCCGAATTCTTCTGGAGTTAAAATAACCCGATCGAATAAAGAGTTAGTATCTAGTTTAATCAGATCGATGCCATCTAAAGAAGCACTCAAATTATCTAAAGTATTATCCAATAATAGGTTATGTCGATCGGTTAAATTGGTAAGCTGAATCGCAGCATCTATAGGAAGTGTCTTAGCAAGCGGTGTTTGTCCCAAATCTGGTAAATTAGGTACTAAAAAATTTCGCGCGCCAAGATCGAATAAAGATCCGATCGCCGTGCTAATATTATTAACTGTATTGAGAGGATCGGGATTTGGCAAGCCTAAATAATCGTTTGCTCCAGCCCAAATAACATATAAAGCGTTAGGATCGGCCGATACTCCAGTTTGTTGGTGGTCGTTAATAAACCATTCAACTTGTTGGAGAACTCCGGGAATGAAATCTCTCAACTCCCCACTACCGTTTTGGCCGGTTTGAGCAGATCCAAATGCAAAGTTAACTCCTTGGGTTGTAGTCGCACCGTTAAAATAAGGACTGACTTCCAAACCGTTCAAACCTATAGTTACAGGAGAAGATATCGGTATTAATGGGTTTAAAACAGACAATTCGCTAGAAGGAGTAACGCTCAATCCTAAATTGGCTGCCAAGTTTTCTACCCAAACCGGCCCGTTGGAAAATCTTCCTTCAAAGAAAAGTGGACTTTCTGGAACGATCGGAATGTCAAGTCCAAAAAATCTTTCAAATGGCTGCACGAATTTAGTTGCCTGAAAAAGATTTCCAGGATCGGAGAGGCTATCACCAAAAACGTACATTTTGCTGAAATTTGTCGTTGTTAAACTCGAGCTAGAATTTAAATTAGTATTTAAGTTTAAATTGTCTGCGATTAATTTTCGAGTAGAAGTCATATTATATTAGCGATCGCCGTGAAAATTTTTTAGTTTTTTAGTATCGTATCTTAAAAAATATTCTCGAATCGCTCTTTTGTTTTACGCAAGTCTCTATTTTTTTAAAAGTTTTGCTCTTGCTTTTGCCTGTTTCTAACTCGATTGTCTGATATGATTTACTAATGCTTGCAAACCTAACTGGTAACTAAAAGCTCCAAACCCACTTACTTGTCCTACAGCGATCGGAGCTATGTAAGATTTGTGTCGGAAAGGCTCTCGCTTGTATATATTACTTAAGTGAACTTCTACCGTCGGGATTTTTACCGCAGCTAAGGCATCTCTAATTGCTATGCTAGTATGAGTGTAAGCACCTGGATTAATTAAAATACCTCGGTACTGACCCCAAGCTGCTTGTATTTTATCTACTAATACACCTTCATGATTGGATTGCAAACAAGTTACTTTTGCTCGCAATTCCTCTGATAATTCTAATAAAAGATTGTTAATATCGTTTAACGTCTTAGCCCCATAAAACTCTGGCTCTCTCTTCCCTAAAAGATTTAAATTCGGGCCGTGAAGAACCAGAATATTTAGTATAGATATATTTTGAGAATCTACTGACAATTTTAATAGTGCCTTTAACGCCTAGAGCGGTCGACTGGAATGGGAATCAACTCCGGTTCAGGTTCTGCTTCTGGCCCTAAGAGACTTTCAATTAACTTACGCGCCCATTCTTTCATTTTTTCCAAGGCTTTATCTAAATACTCCATCGAACAGAGTGCTCCATTTAAACTACATTGCGTTTCGTAGCCAGTCAAACCTTTGAACTACAATAAAAGTAATTACACTTATGTAATTATCTATGTTAGCTTATTTTTTTTTTCTGGTTTGACGAACGATTTAACCTATTTTCTTATATTTATATTAAGGATAGCATAGCTTTTTAAAACAGAAACGGTATTTAATGGTATTTTTGCAAAATTTTTCTGCGCAAGCGATCGAGACAATTGCAAGCACTGAGATAGCGAATTAAAGATCGACTTCTAGTTGCTCCGAAAAGATACTTAAAACTTTCAACACCCTCATCGGATGCCAAACCGATATAAACTAAGCCAACGGGTTTAGTTTCTGTTCCCCCACCAGGGCCGGCGATTCCGGTAATCGAGACTCCCCAAGTAGTGCCGAGTAATTCTCTAATTCCTAGGGCCATTTGTTCGGCGACGATCGAACTTACAGCTCCAAATTCAATTAAATCGGCTTCGCTGACTCCGAGAACGTAGGTTTTAACCCAATTATTGTAGGCGACGATCCCACCCATAAAATACTCGGAACTGCCGGGAACAGTACTCAAAAACCCTCCCAAACCACCGCCAGTACAAGATTCTGCTACTCCTAAAGATTGCTCGTTTTGGCGGAGTAAATTGCCGACTACAGCAGGTAAAGTATCGTTATCCCTACCAAAATAATCTTCTTTAGCAATTGCTTTAATTTCTGCGGCGATCGGTTCGATTTTGGCGATCGCTTCTGTTTCGGAGGCTGCTTTAGCGGAGATCCTTAATCTTACTTCACCGCGAGAAGCGTAGGGTGCGACGGTGGGGTTATTTAATTCGAGCAGATGAGATACTTTTTCGGCTAAGGTAGATTCGCCAATACCGCGAAAGCGGAGGGTGCGACTGTAAATAATTTCTTTACCCCAACCGATGCTTTTGAGATAGGGTACTGCTGTCTCGCGCCACATCTGGTGCATTTCCGAAGGCACTCCGGGAAAGGTAAGAACGCTCAAACCGGGACGAGGTTGCCAAATTATGCCCGGTGCAGTTCCCAATGGATTGGGTAAGATCTTTGCTCCTGCGGGAATCAGTGCTTGCTTGTAATTGCTGGAGTTCATCTTACGTTCTAAAGCAGCAAATTTAGCGGCAATATCGGCGATAATTTCGGTTTTTTCTACTAAAGGAGTTTGAAAATATTGAGCGATCGCCTCGGTTGTCAGATCGTCGGGAGTCGGGCCCAAACCGCCAGTAAATATTAAAATAGAAGCGCGTTTTGAGGCAATATCGATAACTTGCTGAAGTCTTTCTAAATTATCTCCAACTACGGTTTGATAGTAATGAGGAATGCCTAAATTAGCTAATTCGGTGGCTAAAAATTGACAGTTAGTATTGAGAATATCTCCGAGTAATAGTTCGGTTCCGACACAAATAACTTCAGCAGTCATATTTTCCTAATTTTTAATTTTTTTTTACGCCAGACTTGCCAACTTACATAAACTAGCAGAAATGTGGCCCCAATGGCGTATCCCCAACCACTAGGCAGGTTAGAAAAACCCAAAGCCAAACAACCAACCCAAAGAGTAAGAGAATATATAAATAATACGGTCAAACGCTGGGGAACTCCAGATTCTAGCAACCAATGATGTAAATGACTGTTATCGGCAATGAATGGAGATTTACCGCGACTGAGACGAGAAATAATTACCGCCGACATATCTAAAATTGGCACTGCCAAAATTAAATAGGGCAAAATAACTGCTGTCACTGCGGTAGTTTTGACTAAACCGATCGTGGCGACACCAGCGAGGGTAAAGCCCATAAAATAGGCCCCTCCGTCTCCCATAAAAATTTGTGCTGGCTTAAAATTGTAACGTAAAAACCCTAAAGATCCTCCAGCCAAAGCAGCAGCTATTAAAGCAGCAGCAGGGCGATCCATAAAGAGAGTCATAATTAACAATACTACTGCGGCAATGCCGGAAACTCCTGCAGCCAACCCATCCACTCCATCGATCCAGTTAATCGCATTTGCCATTCCAACCAACCAAATTAGGGTAATTGGCAAACTCAACAATCCCAAAGCAACCAAACCGTGAAAAGGAATCGAGAGAAATTCAATTTTTACTCCCAAATTCCAGCATACCGAGGCTACGGCAAATTGGATTATCAATCTGAGTATGGGACTGAGATTAAACAAATCGTCGGCAAAACCGATCGCAAAAAAGCCGATGCTGCCGATAACAATACCCCAAATTTCCCATTCTCGTTCTGGCGGTAAAGTTCCGAAACCTCCTAAGCCCCAAACTACTAATAAAGCGGCGATCGTGCCGCCAAAAATGGATATTCCGCCGACTCTTACTGTCGGATTTTGGTGGATTTTTCTTTTATTGGGTCGATCGACTATACCCAACCGCAGACCGATATTTTTCACATCTGGAATCGTCCATAAAACTACGGTCACAGAAACTAGAAACGAAATCGCGTGATACAGTTGGGTTGTCATTAAACTTAATCTTCCTGGTTAGTTTACTAGGCTTTCGTTCAAGCAGTTACTGGCACGGGAATATTTAAGTGGTCGTAAAGAGGGAAGCGATCGCACAAAGCTGCTACTCTGTCGAGACAGTTTTTTGTTACTGTTTCGTCGTCTGGATTTAAAAGTCGATCGGCAATTATATTACCTATTTCTTCAAATTCTACTACACCCAATCCTCTGGTGGTCATGGCTGGAGATCCCAAACGCAAACCGCTAGTAACAAAGGGTGATTCTGGATCGAACGGGACTGTATTTTTATTGGCCGTGATATTGATTTGACTCATTAAAAGATCGGCTCTTTTTCCGGTCATGTTAACCGATCGCAAATCGACTAAAATTAGGTGATTGTCCGTACCGTTAGAGACTAGTTTTAATCCGCGCTTCATCAGAGTTTCTCCCAGCGATCGCGCATTTTCGATTACTCGCCCCGAATAGGTTTTAAATTCGGGTTTGAGGGCTTCGCCGAAGGCTACTGCTTTAGCTATAATAACGTGTTCGAGGGGGCCGCCCTGAGTTCCAGGGAACACTGCTTTGTTAAATTTCTTTCCTAAGTCTGCGTCGCGGGTTAGAATCAATCCTCCTCTGGGGCCTCTTAAGGTTTTATGGGTGGTGGTGGTAACTACATCGCAATAGGGAACTGGGTTGGGGTGGTGTCCGCTTGCGACTAAGCCCGCGATGTGGGCGATATCGGCTAATAAATAAGCCCCTACTTCGTCGGCTATTTCTCTGAATTTAGCGAAGTCGATGATGCGGGGGTAGGCTGAATAACCGCAAATAATTAATTTGGGACGTTCTTTTAAAGCTATTTCGCGAATGCGATCGAAGTTGAGGGTTTCTGTTTCTTTATCTACGCCGTACTGGCATACTTTAAACCATTTACCGGAGACGTTGACGGGCGAGCCGTGGGTCAAATGTCCGCCGTGGGATAAGTCCATTCCCATGATGGTATCTCCGGGTTCGAGCAATGCCAAAAATACTGCAAAATTGGCTTGAGCCCCCGAATGAGGTTGCACGTTAGCACTGGCCGCGCCAAATAGTTCGATCGCTCGTTCGATGGCTAATTTTTCGCCGCGATCGACTGCTTCGCAACCACCATAGTATCTTTTTCCTGGCAATCCTTCGGCATATTTATTTGTCAGTACCGATCCTTGGGCTGCTAGAACTGCTGGAGAGGTAAAATTTTCGCTAGCTATTAATTCTAAATGGCTTCTTTGTCTTTTTAATTCTTGCTGGATAATTTCTGCTACTGTCGGATCTGTTTGTGCCAAAAAATCTAGATTAGTTTTGCTCACTTTTTTCTCTTTAACTCGTTGCTTGCTTTAGGTAATGATAAGTACAGTTTTCGTTTTGAATTTAATGCCTAAGTTCCATTTAATGCCACTCGGACGATCTTATCTATTGCCAATTTATAATCTTAACGCTGTTTTTTATTATTAATGTTATCTATTAGCTAAAGTTTTAGCCCTTAACTCAATTCTCAAAAAGACGATCTTGAAAAAATATTAAATTTTTCTTTAACTAAATTAACTGACTGTATTAAGGTATGTAGCAATATTTATTTAATCAGAAAAGCAAGAATTAAAATAGATGCAACGGCATCATTTTCACAAGGGGAAGGAATTAGTAAGATGCTGGTAATTTTGACTGAAGAACAAGTTATTGGTTGCGAACGGGTTTGTCAAGGCTGCGTCCTGGCCGATCGCAGTGGTTCTCCTCGTTGGATTAAAGGAAAGCTCAGTTGCGGTAGCTTGGTTGGTAAATCGAAGGAAAATCAATTAGACCTCTATCAATGTCAAATGGGGTTTCGGATCGCTAAAATCGATTGAAAAGCTCGATCTGGTTTCAAAGTAGTCGGTTAACCGCTCGATCGAGTTGACAGCTAGTGCGTTATTGTGGAAATTAGGACGACACTAACCAACCAATTCCCACTGACGACGACATAAGGAGATATTAGGATGACTTGGCGCGGTTCACCAGACGTTAAAGACAGAGTTTTTGGAGCTTTTGTTTACGCTCTTCCTCTATTTTATTCTTTGCGATTTAGCAATTATATGCTGGGATATTTCCCGGGCATATTTAAAGATATTTTATCTGTGATAATCGCACCGGTGGCTTTAGTTTACGGATTATTAGGGCCTTTTGCGAATATTATTATTTTCTTTGCTTTGTATTTAGCAGTAATTAGAAACGACAGAATCAGCTATTTTATTCGTTTCAACGCCATGCAGGCAATTTTAATAGATATATTTTTGGTGCTTTGCAGCATTGTAACCTCTTTGTTCGTTCGCGGACTTAACGGTGGCTTGCTGATCGAAACTTTGTTTAACGTTATCTTCTTATCGACCTTAGTAGCTTGTTTCTATTCGATGATTCAATCTGCATTAGGAAAATACGCGGAAATTCCAACTATTTCCGAAGCTGCTGCTTCCCAAGTACGCTAAGAGAAAATAAAGTTACACTCCAGCCATAACATAATTTTCTAAACTACCAATTCCCTCAATTTCGATCCGAACGCGATCGCCCTTTTTTAAAGCCCCCACTCCCGCCGGAGTTCCAGTTAAGATTACATCTCCCGGCAGGAGTGTCATAATCTGGGAAATATAATGAACGAGGAATTGAGCAGAAAAAACCATTTCAGATAATAGCGCAGATTGACGGGGTTCTAACTCGTCGTTAATAAAAGTTTGTAATTTAGCTCCCGGACTTAATTCGCGAACGATCCAAGGGCCTAAAGGACAAAAACTATCGAAGCCTTTAGCTCGAGTCCACTGATGGTCTTGCTGTTGTAAATCTCGCGCCGTAACATCATTGGCGATGGTATAGCCCCAAATTTTATTGCGAGCTTGTTCTAGATTGCAGTTGCGACAAACTTCACCGACGATCGCAGCTAATTCCCCTTCATAATCGACGCGCTGAGATTGCTGGGGATAATATATAGGTTTGGACTCAGCAACGATCGCTGAGGGAGGCTTGAGAAATAAAAGGGGTTTTGAGGGAACTTTCCCACCCATTTCTTCGGCGTGCTGGGGATAATTTTTGCCAACAGCAATAATTTTAGAAGGAGCGCAGGGAGCGAGCAATTGATAAGTGTCTGCTTCTAATTTTAAATCGGTAGCTTTTCCTTTTAACCAGGGAGGGGCATCTAGCACCTCTACAGCGCGGCTGAGCAAGAGAGAGCCGTAATAAGTTTTTCCTTCGGATGTTTTAACTCTGACGTAGCGTTGCACCATAATCGGTAAACATTTTGTGAATAGATTAATAATCGTTAGATTTTAACTGAAATATTTTTAGCTAGCTTCGACGACAAATTTTACAGTAAAACTGTAGATCGATCGCTGCAGAAAATTAGGATTGAATTCTCTTATATTTTTCAATATTCGGCGGCCGAAGACAAGGGAGAGCGCAGATAGGGAAATGATGCTACCCTAAAAAAGGTCAAAAATCTTTACCAAAAAGTAGTAAGATCGTAAATCCTTGCTTCTTTATTTCGATTCAAATCGAAGAAGCCGCTTTTTAGGTGCATTTAAAGCAGCACCCACAGTCCACAAGGAGTATCAAATAAATGGTTAACAGTTACGAAAGTATGTACGTGTTGCGCCCGGATCTATCTGAAGAACAGGTCGATCGGGTCGTTCAAAAATATATCGAATTTATCACCGAAAGGGGAGCGACGAATATCAAAATTCAAAATCGCGGTAAACGCCGACTTGCCTATGAGATCCAAAATTTTCAAGATGGCATTTACATTCAGATGAACTATAGCGGCGACGGTCAATTTATCAAACCGATGGAACGAGATATGCGTCTTTGTGAAGAAGTAATTCGCTATTTAAATCTTAAGTTAGAAACAGACGCTCTAGAAGAAGACCCAGAAGAAGATTCCGTTTCATCCGATCGAGAGCAACCTCCCCAAGAGCAGTCTATCGACGAACAACCTCCTCAAGAGCAGCCTGCTTAGGGCTTTACGAACTCAGTTAGGAACGTACCATGGTACGTCGGTACAGAAGTTTTATTTTAAGATCGATCTCTGTCTCTTCTGAGGCTGCGATCGTGATTATTTATTTTTTTCAAAGTAAGCCCTCATTTTACCCGGGTTCATCAGTCCGTAAGGGTCTACTTTTTCTTTAAACTGTAATTGTTCTGGTTCGATCTGTTTTCTGCCACCATCTTCGAGAATGTAAGTGTGGGGATTGGCAATAAATGCTCCTCGTTCTTCGTGATAGCTGATAATTTCATTAAGGCGTTCTTGTGAAGTATAGCGGACGAGTTGCAAGCCAGCAGGAATTGCTTTTCCTCCCACTCGTAAAAATTCTAAATGCATCATCACTTCATCACCAAAATGATTATACATATGTTCTACTCTGTCTAAATCGAAAAAGAAAGTTTGTAAATAAGTTAAATTGTCATCGACGTTGCGAGCGTGCAAAGTGGTATGATTCCAGGTAAATTCTGCCAAACTCGTCCCTTTACTTGCTTCTTTTGCAGTTTTATGGTAATTAATTTTACCGCCAAATTCGGCGACTAAATCGCGCAGCGGTTCGAGACAATATTCTGCGGTCATCAATAAAGCGCAGTGTTTGCCATCGGGAATAAATTGAGCGATCGCATTAAAATATTGCGGGATCGGATCGGCGTGAATGCTGACTAATTTTTTAACTAAACCGTCGCTGTCGCATAAAGCTTGACCGAATTTAGCAGCAGTCATAAAATCGTCAAAAACAACGATCGTTTCTGCCCAAGCTCGAGCTGGAGATAAAGCTATTGTTAATTGAGCGATAATACCATTAGTACCGTAGGCATGATTTACTTTTTGTACTTCATCGCCCCTCAGTTCGATAATACGGGGTTCGTCTTCGAGGGTAACTACTCTAACTGCTAAAAGATTGCCCCGATCGCGCAGTTGTCCGTATTCGATCGAACCAATACCCCCACTACCTCCGCCAATAAAACCGCCAATAGTCGCAGTGCGATAGGTCGAAGGAACCATTCGCAACTCCCAACCCCTTTCTCTGGCTTGTTTGTCAAATGCAGCCATTTTTACCCCGGGTTCGACGCAAGCAACTCCAGGGTCGATCGAGATAATTTGATTCATTGCCGTAGTATCGAGAACGATGCCGCCATCTAAGGGAATACACTGTCCGTAATTTCCCGTACCTGCCCCCCTGACTGTGAGGGGAATTTTGTATTTGACGCAAGTTCTGGCTATTTGTAATATTTCAGCTTCGCTGCGAGGACGAACGACTAAATCGGCTCTTTTATCTTTTAGAGCCTCCTGTAACACTGGGCTAAAGTGATAATAGTCTAGAGATAGTTTGGTTAACTGTAGGGGATCTCGGATTATTTCTATTCCTGTTAGCTCGTTAATTAAATTATCCCAATCGATAGATGGTGTTTTTATTGAGTTCATTAATTTAGATTGTTTCTATCAATTTTGCTATTTTTAATATTACTCGTCTGGCGAAAATCGACGAATTCAATAATTATAACAAGAGTATTTAAGAAAATAACCCAAATCTGGAGGTAGAAAAAAGTTGACAATAAACCAAAACTCTAATTTACTACAAGTAACGTTGGATGCTTTGTCTGCTGGAGTTGGGCTTTTAGATCGATCGGGAAACATTATTCTTGTCAACAAAGCTTGGCAAGATTTAGCAACAAAAGGGTTATTATTGTTAGAAAATCCGGGTTTGGATACGAATTTTTTAGAGGCTTGCTATCGTAATAAAGGCGATTTCTCTCAAACCACTCGAGCGATAGCAACCGGAATTGAGGGAATTATTGCCGGCGAGTATCCCGAATTTCAGTTAGAATATAGCTTCAGGGAAAAAAATTTGCTGTTAGTACGGGCTAAATCGATCGAAGAGAATTGTCATTTACTTCGTTTATTAATTTCTTTTGAAAATATTACTAAATACCGCAAACAAGAATCGGCTTTAAGTTTTTTAGTTAGAGAGACTTCGGGGGTTACCGGTCAAGATTTTTTTCGGGTTCTAGTGCGAAATTTAGCTAAATTACTGCAATTTCAATACGTTTTTATTACGGAATGTTTGAACGAATTAAAACCAGCCACCGTCAGAATTTTAGCTTTTTGGTTTAAAAATAAATACGGAGAAAATTTTGAATATTCTTTGAGCGATACTCCTTGCGAACAGGTATTTGGTGGCAAAGCTTGTTACTACCCACGAGATTTACAAATACTTTTTCCTCAAGACCGAGATTTGATCTTACTCCAAGCCGAAGGTTATATCGGCGTGCCCATGTTCGACTCTTTCGGTAATATTGTCGGTCATTTAGTTGCTATGGACGATCGACCCATCGAAGATCCTAGCTTGGGATTGTCTCTAATGCAAATCTTTGCCTCTAGAGCGGCCGTAGAATTGGCCCGACAGCGCAAACAAGAACAATTAATTAAAGATGCTTTGCGCGATCGCGTTACTGACTTGCCAAATCGCAATTTATTTGACGATCGCCTCTCTCTTGCTTTAAAACGCTTTCAAAGAAACGAACAGGAAACTTTTGCTGTTTTATTGCTTCATTTAGATGGTTTCGATCTTTTTCGCGATCGCTTGGGTGTGAGAATGGCGGAACAGTTAAAGGTTGCGATCGTCCAAAGAATTCAGTACTGTCTTCGTACTAGCGATACTTTTGCTAGTTTGGAGGCCGATCGATTTGCTATTCTCCTCGAAGAGATAAATAATCTCAGCGATGCTTCGATCGTGGTCGATCGCATTCAACAAGTTCTCATCCCACCGTTTTATCTGGGTAAGAATGAAATTTTGATTAGTTTGACGGTTGGGGTTGTTATTAGCGATTCCTCAAAAGATTCGATCGATGCTTTTTTTGCAGATCGTAACATTATTTGGTCTCGTTCTTCGAACGCCCATCCCGATCTCAGGCCTACTATTAAATCGGTAGGTTTTACTACTTGAGAGATTGTTTTTTTAAATAATAAGATTAGTTTAAAATTATTTAATTTTTTCTTAATTCAAATATATTTGATTCTTAAACAATTAATTAAAAAAATATTAATCTTAAAAAATAAAAACCTAAAATAGCGAAAAGCTTTGATTTGCTTGGTTTAAGGCAAAATTATCTTACAAAAAGAATACTCGATCTAATAAAAAGTTAGGATAAACTCTAGACAGATTAATATTCTATTTTTAGAATAATTAGTATCAGAGAAGTTACGCAGCTCTAGCAAACATCTAAAAAACAAGACGGAAAACTCTGAGTAAGGATAGAAACCTATTCGGAAGAATAAAGTACTAAAGATTGCAAATAATATATCATTTCAATTTACTAAAAATTAGTGCAGTCGAGAAAAAGATTTACGCCCGAAAAGTGAAATTTTAGCCCGGACTGAGTTGCAGTAATTATCAAGAGGTATAAAGATTGGAAACCAACAAAAAAGATGATAAAAAACAACTGCCAAAACTTGCAGAAACAGATAAATTGGCAGTGATGGTAATTCATAATAAATATTATTGTGCCGATCTATTTTTTTTGGGTAAACCTCTTGAATATGTTGCCGAAGAAATATCGCTTCATATTGAATTTATGACTAAATTTAAACAAGAATTCGATCTGAGTTATACTAAAATTTGGCAACAATTAATTTTTAATTTACAAGGCAAGTCTTTCGAGAAGTTAGCTCCAAAAGATCTGAATTTTTATAAAGACAAATTAGCCTTATATTTTACTATCTATTTGGCTAATTCTATTTGGTTTTATTTTAAAAGAGAGTACGATCGAGCTTTTGTTAATATTCAATTAGCGGAACAATATTCAGCAGGTGGACGAGAAAATAGATGTCTAATTCAGTACAATTTTTACTACTCTTTAATTTTAGCAGCTAAATATTGCGATCTTTCCGAACGAGAGCGCGAAAAAGCCTTAAATAGGCTGAAAAAAAATCAGGAAGAAATGAAAATATGGACTGACTGCGCGCCCAAAAACTATTTACATAAATATCAATTAATTGAAGCCGAACTAGCTAGAATTTCCAAGGATATTAATCGAGCAAAAATCTCTTATAATCGAGCGATCGAAGGAGCAAAAAAGTCGGGTTATATTCACGAAGAAGCTTTAGCAAACGAACTGGCAGCCGAATTTTATTTAGGTTGCGATTTAGAAAAAGTAGCCCGATCTTATCTCAATAATGCCTATAATAATTATCTGCGCTGGCAAGCTAAAATAAAAATAAAATATTTGGAAGATAGATATACTCGATCGATTAAAAAAGCCGGACAAAAAGCAGTCGAAATAAAATATTTAGAACTAGCTTCAGTAATTCAAGCATCGCGAGCAATTTTTTCCGAAACTATTTTAGAAAAATTATTAGGTAGATTGATCAAAATAGTAATGGAAAATGCTGGAGCGCAAAAAAGTTTTTTATTTTTAGAAAGAAATAGTTCCTTAATTTTAGTAGCCGCAGGAGTAGCAAGAGAAGAAAAAATTAAAATTTCTTTTCCTCAACAAAAAATAGAAAACTATCCCGATTTACCAATTTCGATTATTAACGACGTTTATAAAAGTAAAGAAATTTTAGTTATCGATCGATTAAATTCAGAAAAGTTATTTGTTAACGATGCTTATATTACCAAAAAACAACCTAAATCGATTTTAGGGTTGCCAATTATGTATTCCGGTCAATTAAAAGGAATTCTTTATTTAGAAAATTGTTTAGTAGAATTAACACTTAATAAAGAGCGATTAGAAATCTTAAAGATGTTAACTTCTCAACTATCTATTTCAATCGAAAACGATCGCTTATATCGAACTATTTCTTATCAAAATCTTCACGACATTCTCACCGATCTACCTAACCGTCAGTTTTTCGAGCGAGAATTATCCGTAGCTATTATTAAAGCCAAACAACAAAAAAGTTCGCTCGCCGTCTTATTTATCGATCTAGATCGCTTCAAAAAAATTAACGACAATTTAACTCATAAAATTGGCGATCGACTATTACAAAAGTTATCCCGAAGACTGATAAGCTGTTTGCAAGATGTTAATAAAGTTGCGCGCTGGGGCGGAGATGAATTTGCAATATTAATCCAAGGAATTAATATTAGGAAAAATGCCATTATACTAGCAGAAAAAATCTTAAACTGCCTCAAAGAACCTTTTGAGCTAGAAAACATGGAAATTCATGTTAGTAGCAGTATCGGTATTGCAATTTACCCAGAAGATGGAGAAAATGCAGAAATATTATTGAGTCATGCCGATGCCGCTTTATCTACAGCAAAAAAAAAGGGCGGAAGCAACTATCAATTTTACAATCACAAAATTCACGATCGAACTTCAGATTTATTAAAATTAGAAAGTTATTTATATGGGGCTTTAGATCGTCAAGAATTTTTGTTGTATTACCAACCTCAAATTAATATCAAAACCGGTGCTATTTACGGAGTAGAAACTTTAATACGTTGGCAACATCCCGAGTTAGGTTTAGTATCGCCAGATCGGTTTATTCCCATAGCAGAAGAAACAGGTTTAATTATTCCCCTCGGGGAATGGGTCTTAAAAACTGCCTGCACTCAAAATAAAATATGGCAAGATGCGGGTTTAGCCGCGCTCAAATTATCTGTAAATCTTTCGCCGCGACAATTACAAGAAACAAATCTCTTAGATAAAATCGAAAATATTTTACAAGAAACCGAAATAGCAGCCGACTTGCTAGAGTTAGAAATTACAGAAAATGCGGCAATTCAAAATACAAAATTAGCTAGTAAAATTCTCTCGAAGATTGCCAAAATGGGTATCAATATTGCTATGGATGATTTTGGAGTTGGTTATTCTTCTTTGGGTTATTTGAAAAAATTTCCTTTCCACAGTCTCAAGATCGATCGCCTCTTAATTAAAGATCTTCCAGAAAAACCCGAAGATATTGCTATTATTGCCGCCGCGATCGCTTTAGGAAAAGGTTTTAATTTGAGAGTAGTTGTAGAAGGGGTAGAAACGGTAGAACAATTAAATCTATTGTACGACCTTGAATGTCAATACATTCAAGGCTATGTTTTTAGCAGACCTCTCGATACAGAATCTATGACTCAATTTCTGATCGAAAATAATCATAGCGCAGCTTGCTGTATTTTGCCCGATCGCAAAGATCTCACTTAAACGATCGCGCCAAGATTTAAAAACCCAGGATCGACAGCATTATTAACGCTGGTACTGTCTAAACCATAAATACCAGCACCACTCCTAACTGCAAAATTACCCGAGATCGTACTATCGGTTATATTGGCATTATTTTTAACTGCAATACCGCCACCATCTTGGCCAGCACTGTTATTCGAGATCGTGCTGTTAATAATTGTTAAATCGCCAAAGCTATAAATACCGCCACCATCATAGCCCGTACTGTTGCCCGAGATCGTACTGTGAAAGATTGTAAGGTTTTCTTGGCTAAAAATACCGCCACCGCTACCACCGACAGCAACTCCATTAGTAATAGTTAAGCCATCAAAAGAAACATCGATCTTCCTAACAGCATTAGCATCATCGATCTTAAAAACCCGGTTATTACCTCCAGCATTAATAGTTAAATTCGCCCCACTATTATCGATCGCAACATTTCGATCGATTTCTAATTCCCCATTAGCCAGATCGATCGTACCAGAATTAATCGAGGAATCGATTGTAATTGTTCCACCATCGGCAATAGAAGCTAAAGCTTCCCGTAAAGAAATTCCTCCCGATGCAATACCATCATTTTCATCTATTAAAGTATTTACAACCAAAGATAAAGGGGGTGGAGCATTATTAACAACTGCTGCTATTGCTAGATCTGCTTGAATTAAACCAAATCCAGTCGCGCGATCGAAACCCGTATCGAAACCTGGAGTAATTGGGTTATCCATATCAATAGCGGTGCTTTCTAAAATAGAATAAAGAGCCGATGGAGCTAAACTATTCTTACCACCTGCCTGTTGTAAAATTAATGCAGCTACACCTGCGGCGTGGGGAGCGGCTGCTGAAGTACCGAAAAAGTTAGGAAAAGTATCTGGTTCGCCAGATCCGCCAATATCTTGACCAAAAAAAGTTGTATTTCCCCCATCTGGTGCGACAATATCAACATTTTGCCGACTTTGAGGAGTACTCAAACGATTGTTATTAATATCGAAGAGTATATCGATACCACCAGCCGAAGAAAAAGGCTCTAAAAGAGGTGGACTAGTGCCAAATTCGGGAGTTTCGAAATAAAAAGCAGCCCCTACAGAACTTGCTCCAGCAGCATTGGGATGTCCGAAACTGGTGGGGCTATTAGTATTAAATTCATTAAATGAAAAATCGTTGCTACCGCTAGTAAATGTTACGTACTGAAGGATACCGGGATTCGGGCCCGGGGCAGTTTTGCCAATAACGATATTGAATGAATTGCTGCTAAAACTACCATCGTTAGTAAATTGTAAAATTTCAACCGGATTCTGACCGATATTATTATCAATAGAACTAGCGAGAATATTGTTAAAGTTAGTCCCTTCAACGATAAAAATATCTAAATCGTTTGTCGAACCAGTACCATTGGGATCGAGCGATCGAAAGACTTCGTCCCATTGAAAAGAAATAGTTACCGAAGCCCCATTAGCTACTGTAATTGATTGAAAAGTATCTACACCAACTCCAGAATCAAAATCGTGCAATTGTCTGGTTTTGCCGTTAATAGTTTGGAAAATTCCGCTCGGGTTAAAGGCATTAGCATAACTTAAATTATGACTATTTCCTGCCGAGGAAAAATAAGCCACTCCGTCTGCTACCACCGTATCCACTGCTCGGGCTACGATACCATCTTGAAAAAACGGCTCATCTAAATAGCGAACGTCATCGACAATAACATCGGCATTACCGAGATTGGGATCTGCTAAATTAAGAATACCAGAAGCAAAAGCTGCTTTTCCCCCATCGGCAGTATTAAATGCTAAATTAGCCCCCGGTGCTACGTCGTGAATAATTTGCAGCATAGCACGACCTTCATCGGTAAAGCCGCTATCCTGTAAAACATTGACACCATTTGCAGGCAAGTCTCCACTAGCAATATCCGCACTCGCTCCGTTGAGAAAATTATAACTATCCGATAATACGCCGACAGTAATACCGCTACCATCAAGATTAAAATTGTTTCTAGCGGTATCGGCTCGTAAAGCAGCATCTCCTTGAGAAGTGGTACTACCTACATTGGTTATCGGGCGATAAACTGGTCTGACAAACATCAGACTGGGTAAATTTGCTATTTTGCGGATTTTGTCGATTGGAATCCATCCAGAGACTTGATAATCAAATGATACGCCTTTTTCTAGACCGATCGCTTGCAGATCTTTTAGTAATCGATCGCTGTTTTTTCCCGTAGCTGAAATTAATATTTTCCCTTCTCTAATTTGAAGCAAAGAAGGTTTCATAAATGTCGGTTTAATTTCAAGATTGTTAAGGTTAGTAATCTTGTTTCGATACATCCAAGCTAATTCGTGACCGACTCGATCTAATAAAAATTGAGAAGCGATGAAATTTGCCTTATTTGCAGCAAATAACTTATTTTTTTTCATAAAATTAAATCTGTTTGGAGCAATATCAATTACTCTAATTTATTGTCGGAGTTAACCTAAGTTAATCTCTTGACATAAAAAAATGTTTTTTAATAAGTTTCTCGCGATCGGTCATTAATAACATTTTTCAAAAGTGACAAAAGACTTAGTTTAGAAATCAGTGACTTACCATGGTACGTCGGTACAAAAGTCAGAAACGGTATAATATCGTTTCTGTTTAATATTGCTACACTTAGTGAAGTCAGAAGTCAGAAGTCAGTTACGATAATAACTAAAGACTCTTAAAGTATAGTTGATTTTATCTGTAGCGTGATTTTTCAGAATTGGTATAATAAGAGAAAAAATTTTAAAAAATAAAAAATCTCCAGCAGAAAAATTGCTAGAGAATTCTTTTTAAAAACTTGCTAATTACTAGTGTAATTTCAATTTATTGTAAAGAGCGAACGGTTTTTAAAGCTTCATCTACATGGCCTTGGAAATTTAATTGAGAATCGAAAATATGTCTGACAACGCCTTCTTTATCAATGATGTAAGTAACGCGACCAGGTAAAATAAATAAAGTCGGGGGAACGCCAAAAAGATTGCGAACTTCGCTTTTAGTATCGCTTAATAAAGTAAACGGAAGATTGTATTTATTTGCAAATTGTTGGTGAGAATTGGTAGAATCGGAACTAATTCCGATCACTTCCGCTCCGTTTTCTTGAAACACCTCGTAGCTATCTCTAAAAGCACAGGATTCTTTAGTACAGCCGGGAGTATCGTCTTTAGGATAAAAATAAAGAACGACGACCTTTTCTCCTAAAAAATCACTGAGTTTAACTGTTTCTCCACTTTGAGAGGGAAGGGAAAAATCCGGGGCTTTTTCTCCAACTTTTACCGATAAAGTCATAATTTAAATTTGTTTTTTTGTCAAACTAAAAAAGTTTATCTCGATCGTAATAAAATTTTACCAGTGAATCGTTCCATCTGGCATCATCGCACCTTTCCAATTTACCCCGATAATATTGGCACTAATTAATTCTGCATTGGTCAAATTAGCTTCGCAAAAAATAGCATTTCTCAAATTAGCTCGAGCAAAGTAAGCAGCAATTAATTCTGCTCTAGAAAAGTCCGCTCTAGAAAGATTGGCCCGCGAAAGATCCGCACCGCTCATAATAACATCGTTGAGATTGGCTTCGCAAAAAACAGCCCGATCGCATTTTGCCTTAGCCATGGTCGCACCCTGTAAGTTAGCTCCACTCAAGTCTGCTTCTGTTAGTTTAGCGGTATTCATTTTAACATCTTTGAGGTTCGCTCCGGCTAAATTAGCCCCAGTTAAATTTACTTTAGCCAAGACAGCACCTTGTAGGTTAGCTTCGCTAAGATCGGCATAAGTCAAATCTACTTGTCTGAGGTTGGTATTTTTCAGATTAGCCCCTCTTAAATTTACTTTAGATAGATCTGCTCCGCTCAGGTTAGCACCTTGGAGATCTGCTTTAGGAGCGATCGCCCCTCTTAGTTTAGCGGTGTAAGTTCTTTTTTCTTGTCGCAAGTTAGCACCTCGCAAACAAGCACCTGTGAGATCGGCACCCGAGAGATCTATTCCTCTCATATCTGCTGCAATTAAATTGGCATCTAAGAGGCTAGCTAAACTCATATTTACCTCGCAAAGATTTGCTTTTTGTAAAATTACGCCGTGGAGGTTAGAATTTTGCAAATTAGCACCGCTTAAATCTGCTCCGCTTAAGTTAGTTCCGCTTAAATTACTACCGATTAAATTAGCTTCTTTTAAAATTGCCCGATTCAGGTAAGCTAACATAAAATTAGTGCCCCGTAGGTTGGCTCGCTCGAAGTTAATCCCGATTAAGTCCGCACTAATTAGATTGGCAGCTCCCAAATTTTCGCCGCTAAAATCTGTCGTTCCAGCTAAATATTTTTCAATAATTTCATTGGGTTTCATATCGATTTTAATAAATAGGTCTTATCGATTCTATTATGGCATTTACTGCTTGCAAGTTAGCATCAGGTTCGATAGTTTCTCGAGCGGCTAAAGCTAAATTTTCTTCAATTTGTTCGAGATTTTTATATTTATAAAATAGTCGGGATAGTAAATCTTCTAGGGTATAATTCTTCAATACTGACAAACATTGTTCTCGATCTTCAAAATTTTGCCCGAAAACGGTAGAGTAGAGAATATTTTTTGCTCTGAGGGGGTTGGTATATTGAATTATTTTTAATCGCAATTCAAAGAAATCATAATTTCGATCGCTAGGTATTTCCCCGATCGCTTCTATTTCGTAATTTTCTGGAGCGTTAAAGGTTAATTCTTCTTTTTTATCTTCTACTTCAATTTCCTCGGCTTCAAAACTATTTTCCTGAGCCGATCGTGCAGCTTGTCTGACGGCTTCGATTTCTTTAGTATCTATCATTTGAGTCATTAAATGGGTTTCTTCGTCTGAATTATTATTGACTTGCTGATAGGTAATTGCTAGTTGGTCGAGCAAGGAATCTGCTAACAAAGAATATACTTCTTTTCTATTTAAGCTTTCTACTAAACGGTAAAGAGTTTGCTCGAGATCTTCGAGCGAGCGATAATTTTGCCGTAATTTTAAGATTAAATCTTTAAGATCGTAACTTTCGATCTTGCTTAAATCGCTTTCCCAAGAGTTGTTATAAGCTGAAAAAATTAATTTTTTAAGTCTGTTTGATTGGCGGTGATTTTCGATCTCGCCAACCATTTTATTCAAGTAAATTCCGGGGATTATTTGCTTGGGAGTAATTTTTTTTTTAGGTCTGACTAAGATTCTGGTTGATTCTTCTTCTTCTGACTCGTTTAATCTCGATAAACTATCAATAATATCGTTAGCGATCTCGGCATAAACTTCCTGACGATTTAGGCTTTCTACTATTTCATTTAGAGAGAGACTAATATTTTCTAGATCGTTAGCTTGAATGGTTTCTTGAATTAAATCCTTTAAAGCAAATCGATCGAGAATGTTAGAATCGTTTTCCCAACGGTCTTGAGAAATACAAAAAAATAGTTTCTTGATTCGTCTTGATTGTTCGTGTTGTTGTAAATCTAAAACAACTTCATCTAATAAATCCAATGAAAATCCCATAATTTATTGATAGATCTAATTTAAATTTTAAGGTTCGGCTACCTCGCACTCGAATTGTTTTTAAAGTGCTGAAGTAAAGGCTTTTATGTGATGCAAATTACTGACTAAATTGAAGCCGATCGGGTAAAAACTCAGCTAAGCCTAAATAACTAATTCCAACAGTCGTAATTTGAAAACGGCAAGCTAATACTTCTACTCCTAGTTTGACCGCTTCACGTACTAGTTGTCCATAGATTGAATCGATAGTATCGGCAGGAGCAAAGGAAAAACAGTCGCCTCGATTGATAAAATAAAGCATAATGGCTTTATTTTCCGGTAGTATTGCCATTAATTCCCGGAGGTGTTTTTGTCCTCTAGTAGTGACGGTATCGGGAAATAAGGCTAAGCTATCTTCTGCTAGGGTAACGCTTTTAACTTCTAAATATATCGGCGGTTGGGAATCGTTGCTAGTTAAAAGAAAATCGATCCGACTTTTTTTGTCTTTACCGTAGGGAACTTCTCTTTTAATGCGATCGTATCTTTTTGCGAGTTGGGGAAAGATCTTTTTTTCTAGTGCTATTTGAATTACTTTATTGGGTAATGCTGTATTTACTCCTACCCAGGTGGGTACGGTATCGTTGACTTCGATCGTCTCCCAGGTGTATGCTAGTTTGCGCTTGGGATTATTACTTTTCGATACCATGACTTTGCTTCCAGGTGTAGATACCCCGATCATCGGGCCGGTATTGGCACAATGAGCTGTAATAATCTCTCCAGTATCTAATTTAATATCGGCTAAAAATCTTTTGTAGCGTTGGATCAGAGTGCCGGAAATTAAGGGAGGATATTGGTAAATTAGGTTTGAAGTCATTGATTCGATCGCGCCAAAAGTTTATCTTCTCTTATTTATCCATTCTTGGCAACGAGATGCGATCGCCGGGTATTGAATGGCTAATTTTGAAAGCACTTCTACCATTTTCGATCTTTCTTTAAAGGGATATACACCTAAATTTAAAGCTATCTGAATTTTCCTAATATCGTCTCCTTCTAATAACCATTGCTGGGTAGTCTTAATTAAAGCTGTCCCATTATCGTTAGTAGACCAAATAAGGATATCATACAGTTCGGCGATTAAATCCCAAGGATAATCTTGAGGAATATCTCGATACAATCTTTGTGCTAAGTCTTCCTCTCCATATTCTGCTACTAATTGGTCTACTAAATCGAAAATATCTTCGTTTTCATCCTCTTCTTCGGACAATAATGCTGCTAAAGTTTTCTTTAAAATCATTTTTCAAAAATTGAAGATTATTTAATTTCGATCGCCGAAGATGTCGAGGATAATAAACGAAACCCTTAACATCTAACTCCTGTGTCTGTCAACAAAAAAACTACTCGCAGTATTGCGGGAATTGCTGGTATTGTAGCCGCAGCTACTTTAATTAGTAAAGTATTTGGATTATTTAGAGAACAAGCGATCGCGGCTACTTTTGGCGCGGGGGCGGTTGCTAACGCTTATACTTATGCTTATATTATTCCGGGTTTTTTGCTTATTTTACTCGGAGGAATTAACGGCCCGTTTCACAGTGCTTTAGTTAGCGTACTCTCGAAGCGAGATAAAAAAGAAGCAGCAGCTATTGTCGAGACTGTGACTACTTTAGTAACTGGGATATTGTTATTAGTTTCGATCGTTTTAGTGTGGAAAGCCGATTTATTTATCGATCTCGTCGGGGCAGAATTAAGTTTACAACAAAAAGCGATCGCCACTCAACAATTACAAATAATGGCCCCGATGGCCCTGTTAGCTGGTTTAATAGGGATAGGTTTTGGGACTCTCAACGCTGCTAATAGTTTTTGGTTGCCTAGTATTAGCCCGTTATTTTCTAGTTTGGCGATTATTGTCAGTTTGAGTTTATTATTTTGGCAGCTAGAAGGAAATATAAATTCTGCGGAATACATTAAACAGGGTACGATATTTTTAGCTGGGGGAACTTTAGCTGGTGCAATTATACAGTGGTTGGCCCAATCGATCGCGGGGTGGCGATCGGGTTTGCTAAAGTTTCGTTTGCGTTTCGATCTGCAAAACCCAGGAGTTAAAGAAGTTTTACAAGTAATGATTCCGGCTACTTTTTCTTCTGGAATGTTACATATCAATCTTTATACGGATATGTGGTTTCTTTCTGCGATCGACAATGGGGGAATAGCGATCAGATATGCTAATTTTATTGCTTTAACTCCTTTAGGTATTATTTCTAATGCGATTTTAGTGCCTTTTTTACCTGTATTTTCCCGACTGACTGCACCGGAAAATTGGCCGGAGTTAAAGTTACGCATTCGTCAGGGTATTTTATTAAGTGCTTTGACTATGTTACCTTTAACTGCTATTTTTATTGCTTTGGCTAGCCCTATTGTCAGAATTATTTACGAAAGAGGTTCGTTTGATAATACGGATACTGCAACTGTCGCACCTGTTTTAATGGCTTACGGTTTGGGGATGTTTTTTTATTTGGCAAGGGATGTTTTGGTTAGGGTATTCTATGCTTTAGGTGATGGTAATACTCCTTTTCGGATCGCTCTTGGCAATATTTTTCTTAATGCAGTGTTAGATTATTTTTTAGTAAAATATTTCGCTACTACAGGGGTTGTTTTTGCCACTATTGGCGTGAATATTGTTTCGATGGTATTGATGTTATGGTTTTTAAATCGCCGACTTCATAGTTTACCTTTATTAGAATGGGTGAGGGCAATTTTTGGTTTGGCTGCTGCTAGTTTTGTAGCTGGTTTGGCTGGTTGGGGTTTAAATTTTGGTTGGGAAAGGTTTATAGGTACTGATAATTTTATTTTGCAATTTTTAAATTTGTCTTTTGCTGTGGCGATCGCTTTTATTGTTTTTATTTCTCTTGCTATTCTTTTAAAGTTACCGGAATTAGATCTTTTGGTTACTAGAATTAAAAAGAAGTTTGCTAAATAATTTAAATTAGCGATCTTCAAGAGAATCTATTTTTTGCTTAAAATTAGTCCAAGTAGTTTGATTCGGTCTGGTATCGTCGAGAGGTGGTGGACTTTTAAATTTAGGATAATTAGCTTCTATTTCTCTTCTTAAGACTAAAGGTAGCTTATCCCAAGAATCTAAACCCATACCCGCTCCTTGAAACACCAGCATCCCAACTCGATCGCCCATTTTCATCCAAGGTAGCCATTGAGAAATACGCGTCCAACCAATAGTTACATCCCTAACCCGATCTAATCTACCACTTAATAATTGAGATTCGGGTAGAAAAAAACTAAACATTTCCATTGCGTGATAAGTTCCGCCAACATATTCTTGATAATCTCCCCCGAGCGGATTAGTGTAAAATAAAGGGATATTAAAACTAACTATAACTTTATTATTTTTAATTGTTCCCTCAAACTGGGATGTTTTGCTGGCAAATCGAGGTCTCGAGTTAACCGGATCGTTAGCAACGTGAAATACTTCAACTTCTTTGTTCGTCCAAGGATTTTGCCAATTTCGCAAAATTTGACCGGTTTCGGGGTCAAGATAGAGCATTACTTCTCGCGAAACCATACGATAACCGTAAGCTTTATTCTCGTTAGTCAGAGTTACACAAGCTCTAACATTCGTACCCTGTATTTGAAAGAGTTTGCGATCTTTTTCTCCGGGTACGCGACTGTAAACTTGCCCTTGCCACCAATAAATTACGGGTTCTCCGTCAACTAAAGAACAGAAGATTTTGCGATAAGCTTTAAGAACTGATTCGGGATTGTTAAGATCGAGCTTTTTTTCTCGAGCTTTAACCGATATATCTCCATAATTCCAGCAAATTACCAAAAATAGGGCAAAAAAACCTATCTTAGCCCCAGAAAGGGTAGGGCGAATTTTGAGTAATTTTTGTAACAGCACTGACGATCGCCACGAATGAACTTTAATTATTATAAATGTAATTTGCTATTCATTAATATTAATATTAAAAATTTCTCGCTCTAACGCTCGAAAGTCGCAAGTTAAAAATATTTTTATTGTACTTAATAGTTGCAGATATTTTTTGCTTGGATTATATTTGATTCGATAAAGTTCGATCGATCTATTTTAATTTTACTCTAGTTTTTTTCTATACATTGCCTTGTATTTTTGTTTGTCATTTCTAGCCTAGATAAATATTATTCTTACTTTTTATGAAATCAGCTATCTGCTCTAAAGTATTTTCTTTCTTAATCGTTTCTCTGCTTATTTTGCTCGGTTCTTGTCAAAAAGAAAAAATAACAATTGATGATAACAATAAAATCTATAAAGATAAGATCGATCGCCCCGCTCCTTTGCCCCAAGACCCTCTAATTCAAGTTTATTTTAATCATAATATTTCTCAGGGAGTAAATTATACAGATCCTTATCGTAAAATAACTCGCCCTGGAGATAATTTAGAAGCAATAATTATTAGAGAAATTGAAGCAGCTAAAAATAGTATCGAGCTGGCTGTATTTGAATTAAACTTGCCTTTAATCGCTCGATCGCTCGTAAAAAAATCTCAAGAAGGTGTCGCAGTTAAAATTATCCTCGATCGCAGAAATGTTAAATCATTTAGCCAGTTTTCTCCTCAAGAAATTGCCAAATTTTCTGCAAGAGAAAAAAATAAATATCGAGAATATCTTGCTTTAGTAGATTTAAATCGAGATGGTAAATTAAATAAAGAAGAAATCGAAACTAGAGATGCATTAATAATTTTACAAAATGGCAAAATTCCGATAATAGACAATACCGAAGACGGTTCTAAAGGAAGCAATTTAATGCACCAAAAATTTATAATCGTCGATAATAAAAAAATCGTCACAGGTTCGGCAAATTTTACTTTAAGTGGGATACATGGAGATTTTCAAAACAGCGAAACTAGAGGAAATGTCAATAATTTATTGGTAATAGAAAGCGTGGAATTAGCTAATATATTTGCTGAAGAATTTAATCTGATGTGGGGAGACGGCCCGGAATTAACAGAAAATAGTATTTTTGGCAAGAAAAAACCCGATCGAAATCCTCAAGAAGTGAAAATAGGAGAGGCGAGCGTAACTGTTGATTTTTCGCCAATTTCCACCAAAAAGCCCTGGAATTCGAGCGGAAACGGTTTTATCGCTCAAAACTTAGAAAAAGCAGAATCGACCGTAAATTTAGCCTTATTTGTCTTTAGTTCCCAAAACCTAGCAGATCGTTTGGGGGTGGTTAACGATAGGGGAGTGGAAATTAAAGCATTGTTCGATCGCTCCTTTGCATTTCGTTACTATAGTGAAGGGTTAGATTTGCTCGGAGTAGGTCTGAGAAACAAAAAATGTCTTTACGAAAAAAATAATAACCCCTGGGTAGATCCTCTCAAAACCGCAGGAGTGGCAAAATTACCCCGAGGAGATAAATTACACCATAAATTCGCCATAATAGACCAGAAGATAGTTATAACCGGTTCTCAGAACTGGTCGGCAGCAGCCAATTATAATAATGATGAAACTGTATTAGCGATCGCCTCTCCTACTGTGGCCGCACATTTTATTAGAGAATTTTCACGCTTATACGATAGTGCGGTTTTAGGAGTACCAAAATATCTCGACAGGGCGATCGCAGCACAGGAGCGGAAATGTTCGTAAAATAAGACTAAAATAACCGCTCGATCGATCTTTATATAGGAAAAAGACCTTGGTTCCCATACACGACGAAAATCCTACTAAAATTACACCTTATATTACTTATATATTAATAATTATTAACGTTTTGGTTTTTTTATATCAAATTGGTTTGAGTAATGAAGGTTTAGAAAGTTTTTTCCATTTATATGCAGTCGTACCTAGAGAATTAACAGCAAGTTTTGAAGGAATCAGATTGAATCAATCCGTACCGGAATGGTTGACTTTGATAACTTCTCAATTTTTGCACGGTAGCTGGCTGCATTTAGGCGGAAATATGTTATTTTTATGGATTTTCGGCAATAATATTGAAGAAGAATTAGGTCGTTTTAAATATTTATTTTTTTACTTAACTTGCGGTGCTTTAGCAGCATTAACTCAATGGTTTTTCTCTTTTAATTCTGCCATTCCTGCTTTAGGTGCTAGCGGTGCGATCGCCGGAGTAATGGGGGCTTATATTATTCGCTTTCCGACCACAAAAATTTTGACTTTAATTCCTTTTTTTATTATTATTCCTGTTAGAATTCCCGCTTTTTTCTTCCTCGGTTTTTGGTTTTTACAGCAGGCTCTTTACAGCGTTCTCAGTTTGGACGTACCCAATAATATCGGTATGGAAAGTGGTGGAATTGCCTACTGGGCCCATGCTGGTGGTTTTGTATTTGGGGTGTTTTTAGCCCCCCTGCTTGGCTTATTTTCTACTTCAAATCGACGCTAATTTTTATTTTAAGATTAGACATTTTCAAGTATTATAATAAACAAGATCGCCAGCGCAGGATTGAGGATGAATAAATTAGTCATTCTAGATTTATATGGAAATTTAGAACAGGGATTTAATGTAAGTCTAGAACTGGGTTGCGATCGCAATTATCGACCAGAAATAAAAGTAAAAGCTCAATTACCTCCAGCGCGAGAATTAATTCAAAAATATCAAAATTGGTATCAAAGTTACTATCAAATCGGTGGCGCATCTTTAAGGATAAAAGCGAGAAATATTCAAATCAAAAATGTCAATATCGAATCTAAAATAAAAGAATGCAAAGCAAGATCTGAAGAATTATTAATCTGTTTTAATGATTGGTTAAAGGCCAAATCTTTTGCCGCGATCGAAGCAGAATGTTTGCAGCAATTAAAGCCAGAAGATAAAATTAGAATCGCGATCGGTACTTGCGATCTAACTGTGAAAAAATTGCCTTGGAATTACTGGAATTTATGGAAACAATATAACTATTGTGAAATAGGTTTAAATAGTAGCAGTAGAGCCTTAAAGACTAGAAAAAAAATTCGGGACGATCGCATTAGAATGTTAGCTATTTTTGGCAGCGATCGAGGAATAGATCTAGAAAAAGATCGCAAAAAAATCCAAGAATTTTGCAGCGATTCGCGCTCGGAAATAACTTTTTTAAACCAACCATCGAAACAAAAATTTAATCGAATAATATCGGAAGAAAAGGGTTGGGATATAATATTTTTTTCAGGACATAGTAATAGCAGCGATCGCGCTTTAAGCGGAAAATTTAAGATTAACGATCGCGAATATTTGACAATAGAAGAATTAAAATCTAGTTGGCAAGAAGCCGCAGCAAAAAGATTGAAAATAGCTTTTTTTAATTCTTGCGATGGTTTGGGAATAGCTGCAGAATTGGAAAATTTAAATATTCCTCAAATTATAGTAATGCGAGAAGCAGTAGCGGACTTGGTGGCTCAGAATTTTATCGAACATTTTTTAAACAAATTTACCACGGGAATATCTTTATACGAATCAGTTAATTATGCTCGCCAAAAATTACAAATTTTAGAAAATAATTATCCTTGCGCTTCTTGGCTGCCAGTAATAGTACAAAACCCCTTAGAAACCCCACCAAATTGGCAGAATTTAGGCGGTATTCCTCAAAGTCCCTATCAAGGATTGTCTGCTTTTACTTCAGAAAATGCTCGCTTTTTTTTTGGTAGAGAAAAGTTTACCAAAAAATTAGTAAATGCAGTCGAAAAAGTTCCCTTAATAGCGATCGTCGGTGCTTCGGGAAGCGGCAAATCTTCCGTAGTTAATGCTGGATTGATACCAAAATTAAAACAACAACAAATAATTAAATGGCAAATAATATCTATCCGACCAAAAAATAATCCTTTTGCTGCTCTGGCTTCAGTTTTATTTGCATTTTGGCAGGATAAAAAAATAATATTTAATTTAAAAGAAGAATTAGAACTAGAAAAATATCTCCGTAAAGAAAAACAAAATTTAGCAAATATTACCCTGAAAAGCTCGGCACGCTTTTTACTAGTAATCGATCAATTTGAAGAACTTTTTACCCTTTGTAGCCAAGCAGAATCGCAGTCTTTTTTAGATATTTTAATAGCAGCGATCGAATCGAGCGAAAATTTTACTGTAGTTATTACCTTGCGAGCAGATTTTTACGGTAAAGCTCTAGCTTATCCACCTTTTGGCAAACTTTTAGAGAAATACCTGCACTTACCTCTAATTGCCATGAATGAAGCCCAATTAAAACAGGCGATCGAACTACCAGCTCAATTAACAAACGTAGAACTAGAAGCCGGATTGAGTGCCAGAATAATTAATAGCGTTAAAAATAAACCCGGTAGCCTGCCATTATTAGAATTTACTTTAACTCAATTGTGGTCGAAGCAAGAAGAATTGTTACTGACTCACGAAGCTTACAATCAAATTGGCGGAGTAGAACAAGCATTAGCTAATTATGCCGAAACAATATATCAAAAAATAAACTCGAGGGAGCGGCAAAAATTAAGAAGAATTTTCATGCAATTAGTGCAGCCAGGAATAGAAACCGAAGCCACTCGCAGGTTAGCCACCAAAGAGCAAGTCAAAGATTGGGACTTAGTTACATTTTTAGCTCACGCTCGTTTGTTAGTCACCGGATGGAACGAAAAAACAGGCTTAGAAACCGTTGAAATAGTCCACGAAGCCTTAATTCAAAATTGGCTGAGACTTAATTTATGGATCGAATTAGATCGCGATTTTCGTAACTGGCAAGAAAGTTTGCGATCGGCAATGTTAACTTGGGAAAGTAGCCTCAAAGATGAAGGCGGTTTATTGCGAGGAAAACCACTAGCAGATGCAGAAGATTGGTACTGCAAAAGATCGATCGAACTGAGCGATCGTGAAAGAGATTTTATCGAACTGAGTTTAAAATTACGCGATCGGCAGCTCAAAATTGAAAAACGCCGGCGCAAATTAACAATTTCGGGACTTTCTTCTGGGTTAATATTATCTTTAAGTTTGGCTGGATTTGCCGGATGGCAGTGGCAAAAAGCCCGTATTAGCGAAATTCGCTCCTTTCGATCGAGTGCTGAAACATTTTTAACCTTAAACGAAGATTTTGATGGTTTGATGCTGAGTATTAAGGCAGCTAATTCGATGCAAACTATTTTCGGCCTCGACGATCGCACTCGCAGAGAAGTCATCGATACCCTACTCGAAACATTTTATTTTACTAGAGAATACAACCGCTTAGAAAATCACGGCGATCGAGTTAACGATATTATTTTTAGCCCCGACGGAAAAATAATTGCTACTGCTAGTAGGGATAAAACTGTTAAACTCTGGAGCGATCGGGGTAAAGAAATAACAACTTTGCGGGGACATCAAGAAGAAGTTTTTGCTGTTAGTTTTAGTCCAGATGGCAAAACGATCGCTACAGCTAGCAACGATAAAACCGTTAAACTCTGGAATTTACAAGGTCGAGAATTATTAACTATTTCCGGCCATACCGGAGGTGTGATGCGAGTTATTTTTAGCCCCGACGGAAAAACTATTGCTACAGCTAGTTGGGATAAAACCGTCAAACTCTGGAATTTACAAGGTCGAGAATTATTAACTATTTCCGGCCACAAACATGGTATTTTTGGTGTTAGTTTTAGTCCAGATGGCAAAACGATCGCTACAGCTAGCGGCGATAAAACCGTCAAACTCTGGAATTTACGAGGTCGAGAATTACTTACCCTTTCCGGTCATACTGGAGGTGTCAATAATGTCCTTTTTAGCCCCGACGGAAAGATAATTGCTACTGCTGGCTGGGATAAAACTATCAAACTTTGGACTAAAGAGGGTGAAAAAATCGCTTCTTTTTTGGCTCACAACGACACGATTAATAAAATTCGCTTTAGTTCTGATGGTGAAATAATAATCTCTTCGAGCAGCGATAAAACCGTCAAACTTTGGAGCAAAAAAGGTGAATTAATAGATGTAATTGAAGGACATAACGGTGTAGTCTATGGCGTAGCTTTTAGCCCGAATAACAAGCAAATTGCTACAGCAAGTTGGGATAACACTGCTAAACTTTGGAATTTAGATAACAGACAATTAAGGATCTTACACGGTCACAAAAAACGAGTTTTTAGCGTCGTCTATAGTCCCGACGGCCAAATTATTGCTTCGGGAAGTTGGGATAATACTGCTAGACTTTGGAGTAAAGACGGTCAATATCTTCGCAGTTTAGAAGGCCATCTCGATACGGTTAATGAAGTAGATTTTTGCCCCGATGGAGAAACGATCGCCACTGCTAGTTCCGATAAGACGGTCAAACTCTGGAGTAAAGACGGCAATTTACTGACAACCTTAAGCGGCCATCAAGACATGGTTTGGGGGGTTAATTTTAGTCCCGACGGAGAAGCGATCGCCACCGCTAGCGCAGACGAAACAGTTAAAATCTGGAATCGCAACGGTAACTTACTCAAAACTTTGCGCGGTCATACCAACGGAGTCAACAGCGTAGTTTTTAGTCCCGACGGCCAAATTATTGCTTCGGGAAGTTGGGATAATACTGTCAAACTTTGGACTCGAGACGGTCAATATCTCAAAACCCTCAAAGAATATCGCGATCGCATTAATAGCATAGCTTTCAGTCCCGATGGTAAAATAATTGCTGCTGCTAGTGGCGATAAAACCGTCAAACTCTGGAGTCTTAAGGGGACTTTATTGCGAAGTTTGCGCGGACACGAAGAAGTTTGGAGCGTTAATTTTAGCCCCGACGGTAAAACCCTCATAACTGGAAGTAGCGATCGCACGATTATCTTGTGGCGATCCTATCTCGACGGTTTAGATCCTCTCTTAACTCGTGCTTGTCATAAAGTAAGCGACTATTTAGAAAATAATCCCAAGGTTAGCCCAGACGATCGCGGTTTGTGTCGGGAAAAATGAAAAATTGTTACATAGACAAGACTCTTGCATAAATAAAAATAAGTAATCCAGAATACAAAAATAGCGATCGAGTAAATAATATCTGAAGAATTTGAGAACTATGTACGAAGAATTTGGGGCAAAAGTTGAGGGAAATAAAGTAACTTTTCGACTGTTTTTTCCCGATCGAGCTAAAGATCCTTCACAATATACTAGGGGTGGATTGCCAAATATTAAAAAAATTCAAATTCCGGGCAGTTTTCAAACCACCAATTGGGATCTTAATACCGCTCCTGAAATGACAAAACAAGACCATCCCAAGGGCATTTTATACACTTTTTCAATTAATAATTTAAAACCGGGCTTTTACGAATATAAATATTACGTCACTTTTAACGATGACTCGACTCGTTGGTGTAACGATCCTTGCACTAAATATAGCGGCAAAGACCCCAATAACGAAAATTCTGCTTTTATAGTTGGCGGCCATCAAGTTGGCACAGTTAAACCGATCGCCAATCGCTTGCCACAAAAAGACCTTATTATCTACGAGGTAATGATTAATGATTTTACTGAAAAACTAATCGATATCAACTCAAACGATCCGCCTAAATCACGTTTAGATCTGGTTCGCGATAAAATTCAGCATTTAAAAAATTTGGGCATCAATACAGTTCAATTTATGCCTTGGACTGCTGTACTTGGTAGAGAATTTAATTGGGGTTACGAGCCTTTTCTCTTTTTCTCCGTCGAAGATCGCTATACAAGTATTGTCAATAAAAATAATCCAGCAAACTCAGAACAACTCGATAAACTTTATCGACTCAAAGAATTAATTGAAGCTTTGCACGAAGCAGATATGCACGTCATTATGGACGGGGTTTTCAATCATGCCGATGCTGAAGATAACCAAGAAGGTGTTGGTTTTCCTTATTATTGGCTGTACCGCAATCCCGAAGAGTCTCCTTATATTGGCAGATTTTCAGGACAATTTGGCTTTAAAGATTTAAATTACGCTAATAATTGCACTCAAGAATTTATTTTTGATGTTTGTAAATATTGGTTCGATGTTTATCAAATTGATGGCATCCGTTTTGATTTTACTTTAGGCTTTTTCGAGCTTGATAACGAACGGGGAATGCCTAAATTAATTCAAGATTTGCGCGCTAAATTTAAAGCTGAAGGCCGCGAAAATATTTCCTTGACCATCGAACATTTAACCGAACCCAGATACGACGCGATCGACGTTGTTAATCAAGTAGATGCGAGCGGTTGCTGGTACGATCCTTTTATGTACCAAGTTTGGAAATGGGCTAAAGATCCCTTCGTCGATACCGTAATTATGCGATCGATGAATGCCAATCGCGATTTTGCTCCCGGTAAAGCTCCCGTAGTATATATCGGAAATCACGACCACGGCACTGTTGTTAATGAAGTTAGCGGCCGTCAAATCGGCCCCGATGTCAGACCTAATAACTGGTTTAAAACTCAGCCCTGTGCGATCGGACTTTTTACCCTACCCGGTTCTATTTTGATTTACAATGGTCAAGAATTTGGTGATGAGTATTTCGTCCCTAAAACTGGTGCTTCTGGCGATCGAGTTAGTTCGCGACCTTTAAATTGGCAAAGATTAGACGATTTTATCGGTCAAAGATTGTTCGGTCTTTACAAACAGTTAATCGAAATTAGAAAAAACTATCCTTCTTTGCGATCGGCTAATTTTCAACCTATTAACTACGATCGCAATAATATCCGTTTCGATCGCGATGGTTACGGACTCGATCTGGCTCAAAAAATAATTATTTATCGTCGCTGGGGCAATAATTCACAAGGTAGAACAGAAAATTTTGTTATCGTTCTCAATTTTTCTCCTAGCGATCGGTTTACAGATATTCCTTTTCCAGAAAACGGACAGTGGAAAGACCTACTCAATGACAATCAAATTTATCAAGTCACAGAAAACAGATTAACCAATCAAAATATTAATTCTCACTGGGGTCGCATTCTTTATTACGTGGCATAAACAGGCAAGAGTCAATAGGTAGTTAGTTTTAATAAACTTAATATAATATTTATATTTTTATTAAGTTTATTGACTTTTTGGCGTAATTGCGATTTAAGTATAAACGCTGAGAAAAATAAAAAGCTCGAGCTATTTTTATGATAAAAGATGATAATTGTTAAACTTGCCTACGATCGACCGATTTTGAGGGTTTTTGCCCCTATAATTTATCGCGATCGATTAAATTCACCAGCTTTTTCAGTTTCAGTTTGGGGCAA
>CAYWIH010000005.1:0-70945 GCA_964458305.1 uncultured bacterium
AGAAGTCAGAGGTCAGAAGTCAGAAGTCAGGGGTCAGGGGTCAGAGGTCAGAGGTCAGGGGTTAGAGGTCAGAAAATATAATTTTCAATTAGTTTAAAATAACTTCGATCTCTGTTTCTGCTTTCTTTTTATCCTGGGGTTAATATTTGGGAGAATTAAAAGATAATGTCTGAAGATTTAAGTCTTGCTGAAAATATTAATACACCAGCCGATCGATTGGTAAAACTAGCAAAAACAGAAGATAAAAAAATCCTTGCTGCTATTGCTAAAAATCCTAATACTCCGATCGATCTTTTAATAAAATTAGCTGGCGAATATTTATACGAAATAGGCGAAAATCCAGCTTTAGAACTTTTCTTTCTCGAAAATCCCGATTTCATTTCAGATATATATTATTACGGATATTTTCGATATTCAGATTCGATACCTTTACCGGATTGGTTTTTAAAATTAGCGATCGTTCATCATAATTATGAAATTAGAGCGTTTATAGCATTCAATAAAAATACTCCTTCGGATCTTCTAGAAATATTATCTAAAGATAAAAATGACGAGGTAAGAAAAAAAGTAGCAGCAAATAAAAATACTCCACTTTCCGCTTTAAAAAGACTATGTCATGATGAAAATGAAAATATTAAATGGATAATAGCAGAAAATAAAAATACTCCTGTCTCTGTTTTAGAAATTTTATCTCAAGATAAAAGTGGACTAGTTAGATATAGAATAGCTATCAATCAAAATACTCCCGTTTCTACTTTAGAAAAACTATCTCACGATCGAAGTTCCCAGATAAGAAGTGGTATAGCTATCAATCAAAATACTTCTGTTTTAATCTTACAAAGATTATCAAAAGATGAAAGCAACGAGGTAAGACAAAAAGTAGCAGAAAATCCTAATACTTCTACCTCTGTTTTAGAAATTTTATCAAAAGATTCCAATATTCCAGTAAGAGTAAAAGTAGCAAAAAATTCTAATACTCCTATCTCTGTTTTAGAAACTTTAGCAACAGATAAAAATCTTCGGATAATAAAAAAAGTAGTTGGTAATATAAACACTCCTATCTCTGTTTTAGCAAGACTGTCAACAGAAAATAATGAAAGTCTCAAAATAGTAATTGCTGGTAATAGAAATACCCCTTCATCTGTTTTAGAAATATTCTCTAGCGATCGAAGTTATTGGGTAAAAGAAGAGGTAGCAAAAAATCCTAATACTCCTATCTCTGTTTTAGAAACTTTATCTCGAGATGATAATAATGATGTAAAAAGAACAGTAGCAGAAAATTCTAATACTCCTATCTCTGTTTTAGAAACTTTATCCCAAGACCACAATAGCAAGATCGGAAATATTGCTACTTTAAAAATAGCAGAAAATCCTAATACTCCTGCTTCTCTTTTAAAAACTTTATCTCAACATTCAAATCAAAGTGTCAGATGGAGATTAGCAGAAAATCCTAATACTTCTATCTCTGTTTTAGAAACTTTATCTCAAGATGAATATTGGGGTGTCAGAAAAGGAATAGCTGAGAATATAAATACTCCTATCTCTGTTTTAGAAAAATTAGCTGATGACGAACATTATTATGTTAGAAGCTGGGTAGCTGGGAATATAAATACTCCCGTCTCTGTTTTAGAAAAATTAGCTAATGACGAACATTATTATGTCAGAAAATCAGTAGCTAAAAATTTAAATACTACTTTATCGATATTACAAATATTAGCGATCGAAATGATAATATTCGCTTAACAGTAAATAAAAAAATCCAGCCTCTTTTATCTGCTTTAAAAAAATCGATCGCTCCTTAAAAAAAATAACCCTTAATAACATAAAAAAAAATTATATCTCTAAATGAGATAATTATTTACTCTTGAACGATCGGATAAAATAGAACATACTAAAAATAGCAAATCTAAGCTTTTACTTGCTTTCTAGTTATCCGGTTTATAGTTGTTTTTTCTTAATTGGTTTTACGGATATTGCTAGCGACATAACCAAAAATGTTATCTACTTAACCTTTAGATTATGATGGAAACAAATAGAGAAAAATCCGCCTTAGATATTAGCAGTCAAATTGTTCTGTTACAAGACAAATCCCAGCAAAACGGCGATCGCTTTCTCAAATTTTCTTTGAATCAACAAGTTAATACTTTGCTTCCTCTAGGAAAATTACAAGCAGTAATTAATGTAAAAATAGAGGATATTTTGCCAGTTCCGCAAGTCAAAGAATTTTGGTTAGGTATCATTAACTGGCGCGGACAAGCAATATGGATTCTAGATTTAGCCAGTTTAATTGGGGCAAATCATTGGTGTCGAGGAACGCAAATTAAAGATGCAGGAATGGCAATTTTAGTTAAAATTGAAGACCAAATAATTGGATTTTTAGTAGAGAAAGTAAGCACGATCGCAACTTTAGATCCTAGCAAACAATTATCTTTGTCAGAATCAATGCTTCCTGAAAATTGGGCAGCTTTTTTCTCTGGTTATTTTCTCGATCCTGACAACAATCCTTTGATGTTAATTGACCTCGAAGTAGTGTATAACGAAGCTTTTGAATAAATATTAATTTTGCAAATGTAAAAAAAGATAAATTTTTTCTTCAAAATGATATTTCCAGAGCAATTTTGGGAATTTTCTATATGTAGAGCAATTGCGTACTGACAGAAAAAACAGAAAATATCGGTATAGATTTTAAAATTATAATCTATACAAATTTCTGATTTTATTTGAATAATTACCAACAGACATCGGCTCAGAAAAATTTGTTTTAAAAGAAAATCGTAAGTAGTTCGGTACGTAATCTCTAAATTTATCGCAGCAACGATCTAGAACAAATCATTTTAAATCGGTCAAAAAAACAGGTCAATATCTATGACAAACTCCACGTTAGAACAGCCTAATCAACCATCAAAAAAAACATCATATCAAGAATTAATTGAAACTTTAGCAGAGCTACAAAAGGAATTAGAACAAACTGATTGTACGGAAAAAGACTTCATACAAATAAGGATAGAAGAGGTTACAGAATTAGTCGAACGTCTCTCTTCGGAAAATAAAGATCGTATTTTAAATGAAGCAGAAAGAGATGAAAGTTTTTTCGGAAAAATAGCTAATCGCATTTTAGATGCAGAAGATTTAGATGGTGTTTTTCGCACTGCAACTAAAGAATTAAAAGAAGTATTAAACTGCGATCGAGCGGCAATTTATCGTTTTAATCCCGACTGGAGCGGTCGATTTGTTGCTGAATATTTTGAAGGTAATTTAGTTTCTTTATTAGAAGAACAGCGTTACAATCCCGATATTGTTGATAACGTTAACGCCTGCAGTATCAAAGATTTAGCCCACAAAGGTGGACTACTGCAACCAAATTATGGCAACGGAAATGGCAACGGAAACGGTTCGATCGATACTTATTTAAAGGCTACTCGAGGCGGATCTTTTTTAAGAGGAGAAACTTACCGAGTTTGTCAAGATATTTACAATAGCAACTTTACTCCTTGCTACATCAGGGTCTTAAAATCCTATCAAGCAGAAGCTTACGTTATCGCTGCAGTTTATCAAGGTAATAATTTATGGGGCCTGCTAGCAGCATATCAAAGCAAACCTCGTCAGTGGAAAGATGGCGAAATAGATGTCGTAGTGCAATTAGCAAAAATGTTAAATATTGCCCTACAACAACAAGATTTTCAAAATAAAGTAGAAATTCAAGCTAAAAAATTAGCCACTCGCAACCAAAGAGAAAAATCTTTAGCTAAGATAGTCGATCGCATTCGCGAAACCGATAACATCAAAACCATCCTCAACGTTACCGTCAGCGACATCAGAGAAATGATGCAATGCGATCGAGTAGCGATATATCATTTTAACCCCGATTGGAGCGGTGAATTTATCGCCGAATCTGCTAATTCTGAATGGGTATCTTTACTAGAAGAACAGCGTAACGTACCTGAAATCGTTGAAAACGTTAATCGCTGTAGCATTCGCGATCTAGCAGGTTACGAAGGAGTAGCAGGAGGTTCGAAATCCCTCAAAGAAAGTGCCGATACCTATTTACAGCAAACTAACGGCCGCGATTTTATTCAAGGTGTAAACTATCGCGTCTGCGAAGATATCTATAATTCTGGCTTTTCCGATTGTTACATCAAAGTTTTAGAAAGATATCAAGCCAAAGCTTATATTATTGCTGCGATCTACTACAACAAACAATTATGGGGTTTGCTGGCAGTTTATCAAAATTCGGGCCCTCGCAAATGGGAAGCAGAAGAAATTGAATTAATAAGTCGTTTTGCCAGCCAAATTGGGGTAGGAATCCGCCAAACAGGCTATTTGAAAACAATTAAAGCCCAAAACAAGCGACTCAAAAAAAGTGCCCAACAAGAACAGACTTTAGCTAAAGTAGTCGATCGCATCCTTCAGTCTACAGAATTACAAGAAACTTTAGACAATACAATGCCCGATTTGCGTAACCTTTTAAACGCCGATCGCGTCGCAGTGTATAAAATATGTTTCGAAGCTGGCAACAGACACGGTAAATTTATTGCCGAAGATGTAGATAAAAAGTATCCTCGCGCGGTTTCAGTTGAAAGAGTAGAAGACCATTATAGCCTCGGAAACGAAGCAGAAATCTACGAGCAAGATAACTATTGGGTAGTCGAAGATATCTACCAAACCAAGTTCAAAGAATCTAAAATCAAAATCGTCACTCAGTTTGAAACCAAAGCATACATTAACGTAGCTTTGCTCTGTCAGGGTAAATTGTGGGGTTTATTATGCGTCCATCAGTGCGGGGATACGCGTAAATGGCAACAAGAAGAAATTAATTTAGCCCTTCAAGTCTCTACTCAGCTGAGTGTCGCGATCGAGCGATCGGAATACGTCAAACAATTAGAAGCCAAACAAGCAGAAATCATCAAAACAGCCGACTCGGAAAAAGCCATTTCTCTGCTAGTCGAACGCCTCACCGAAAGAATCAATCAATCCCAAGATTTAAGCCAAATTTGGCGCAGTTCCCTTTTAGCCGTCAGAAAAATCATCGAATGCGATCGAGTCACAATTTACCGTTTTAATCCCGACTGGAGTGGGGAATATATTGCCGAATCTGTCAGTAGCGATTGGGTGCCATTAGTCGGAGACAATATCAAAACAATTTGGGAAGATACTCACCTCCAAGAAACTCAAGGAGGACGCTATCGCAATAACGAGACTTATGCAATAGAAGATATCTACAAAGCCGGCCACTATCAATGTCATATCGACCTTCTCGAACAATTCCAAGTCAGAGCCTATATAATCGCTCCAATTTTTGCCGGAGATAAGTTATGGGGTTTATTAGCTGCTTATCAAAATACCGGCCCTCGTCAGTGGAACGATCGAGAACAAAGACTGATAACTAAATTAGGAGTACAATTCGGTTTAGCAGTCAAACAAGCCGAGTATTTACAACAGTTACAACAACAAAACTCTAGACTAGTTCGCACCGCACAAATCGAAAAGAAACAAGCCGAATTAGCCGAAAGAATTCGCCAAGATCGCAACCTCGATAGTATCTTTAATCTCGTTACCGGAGAAATTAGGCAATTATTAAACTGCGATCGAGTTGTAGTTTATCGCTTTAACGATGACTGGAGCGGTGAATTCATTGCCGAAGCGATCGGATCTTCTCAGTGGGTATCTTTGTTAGAACAGCAAAACATCAGACCCGAAATTAAAGCCAATGTCAACGATTGCAGCGTCAAAGACTTAGCCGCAAATCAAAATAGCCGCAATTCTTTCAGCGCAGATACTGAAATTCAAGCAACTAAAGGCGGCAATTTAACCCAAGATAAAGTTTATCGCGTTTGCGAAGATATCTATAATTCTGGCTTCTCCGATTGTTACATCAAAGTTTTAGAAACCTATCAAACCAAAGCTTACGTAATTTCTGCGATTTACCAAAACGGCGAATTGTGGGGCTTATTTGCTGCCTATCAAAACGATCGACCTCGCCAATGGCAAGAAGAAGAAATCGATTTGATGACTGGGGTAGCAGAAAAACTCAGTATCTCACTCGAACAAGCCGAATATATCAAACAACTTCAAGCTAAAAATAAAGAAATCGCTCAAGTTGTCGAAACAGAAAAAGCTTTAGGACTCTTAGGGGAAAGAATTCGCCAAACTAAGGATCTAGATGCTGTTTTTAAATATACTCTTCCCGAAATTAGGGATCTGCTCAAATGCGATCGCATTGTAGTTTATCGTTTTAATCCCGATTGGAGCGGCAAAATCATCGCCGAATCTGTAACTGAAGGTTGGATCTCTTTAATGGATTTACAAGAAAGCGATTCTAAAATTAGAAACGATTTAGTTCCCTCCGACGATTGTACCGTTAAAGAATACGGCAGTTTACAAGGGGATGGGTTTGGAGATACCTACCTTCAAGAAAACAAAGGCGGTATTTATTCTGCTGGCCGTCGCTATCGTAAAGTAAACGATGTCAGTGCTGAGAATTTCTCTGCTTGCTATTTAGATACTCTTCGCAAATTCCAAGCAAAAGCTTACATTAACGCACCAATTTACCAAGGAGGTAAACTTTGGGCACTTTTGGCAGTTTATCAAAATTCCGGCCCTAGGGTTTGGCAAGATCGCGAAGTCGATTTATTAGTTAAAATTAGCGTCCAATACAGTATTGCAGTTCAGCAAGCTCAGTATTTCCAAGAAGTCCAAGATAAAAACGAAAAACTGACCCGATTGTTAACAACAGAAAAAGCCAACGCGCGCTTTTTATCTCGTCTTCCCAGTCGTTTAATCGATCTCGCACAATCAACCGGAAAAATTGCAGAAATCTTAGATTATGCAGTTCGTGACCTGCGTCAGTTATTGAAAGTCGATCGAGTTGGAATTTATCGCTTCGATCCAGATTGGTCGGGAGAATTTATCGTCGAGTCCGTAGGTAGTCAATGGCCTAAGTTAGTCGGAACTTCTCAAGCAAGAGTTCAAGATACTTATCTCCAAGAAAATCAAGGCGGTCGTTACGCTCGTCGCGAAGGGCTTAAAGTCGATAATATCTATACCGTCGGACACGATGAATGTCACATTAACCTGCTCGCAGAATGGGGAACTAAAGCTTATACGATCGCTCCGATTTTCGTTGGCGATCTGCTTTGGGGACTGCTCGGAGTTTATCAAAACGACCAACCCCGTCAATGGGAACAATCCGAGTTAGACGTAAGCATCCAAACCGGAATCCAAATTGGTACGGCGATCAAATTAGCTGAAACCCTAGAAAAAGTTAAGAAACAAGAACAACAATTAAGCGAAATCGCCGATCGAGAAAAAACCGCCAGACAACAATTACAAAAAAATGCTCTCAAAGTTCTCAAAGCGGTACAACCTTCTTTCTCTGGAGATTTGACCGTTCGCGCGCCCCTTTCCGAAGACGAAATCGGTACGATCGCCGATGGTTACAACACTACCATTCAAAGATTGCGGCAATTAGTCGGACAAGTTAAGCAAGTTGCTTCTCGTATTGGCGAAACTTCCACCGATAGCGATCGCTTGGTAAGTCGACTGTCTAACAAAGCAGACCAACAGGTTCAAGAGCTTAGAAATGCTTTAGTTCAACTCAATTCCGTGGTTGCTTCTTCTCAAACAGTAGCTAACGACGCGCAAAAAGTAGAACAAGCTTTACAAGATGCCAACCGCATCGTCAACAGTGGCGACTCTTTAATGGAGAAAACTGTCGATGGTATCGAAGAAATACGCGAAACAGTCTCCGAAACCTCCAAGAAAATCAAGCGTTTGGGCGAAGCTTCCCAGAAAATTACTAAAGTGGTCAATTTGATCGAAAACTTTGCCACTCAAACTAATTTACTAGCCTTAAATGCTGCTATTGAAGCTACCCGCGCTGGCGAATACGGTAAAGGTTTCGCTGTAGTTGCCGATGAAGTACGCGCCCTCGCCTATCAGTCTGCTAATGCAACCACCGAAATTAGCCGCATCGTCGCAGAAATTCAAGCTGAAACTAGCGAAGTGACCGAAACCATGGAACTGGGAATTACTCAAGTAGTTCAAGGTACTCAATTGGTTAACGACACTCGAGACAGTCTCAACGAAATCGTTCGAGCCACCAATCGCATCAGTCAATTGGTAGAAAAAATTACCCAAGCGGCTTCGGTACAAAGCCAACAATGTCAAGGCTTAACTACGGCAATGAATGACGTATCTTCGATCGCTACTTCTACTTCAGATAGTGCTAGCTCGATCGCCGAGTCTTTCCAAAAACTACGGCACAATTCTCAAGAGTTACAAACTAGCGTCAGTAAATTCAAAGTCGAATAATTCTAACATCGGCAGGATCGGCAGGATCGCAGAAGACAATATTCTTATTTGTCCTACTCATTTAATTCAAAAACTCCCAAATTCTGCCGCTTCCGATTTCTTTACCAACATACCATCATGGTACGTCCCTACTTCCGATTTCTTTACCGACGTACCATGGTACGTCTCTACTAACCCCTACATCCCAAAATCATGGAACAATTAGATCCTTACTTTGCCGAAGAAGCAAGCGAAATATTACAAAAAATCGAACAGACGCTTTTGAGCCTTTTTGATGAGGGAAAAACAACTGAAAAAGTTCATACCCTCTTAAGAGGTGCTCATACTATCAAAGGCAGTGCTGCCAGTTTAAAATTAGATACGATTAAAATCATCGCCCATCACTTAGAAGATGTCTTTCAAGCTCTTTACGCTCCAGAATTAGAAATAGATTCGGAATTGAGTGGTTTATTATTAGAAGGTTACGAATGCTTGCGATCGCCTTTGAGCGCGATGCTATCTAATACTACTTACGATGAAGAGGTAATTTTAGATCGCGTTGCTTCTGTTTTTGCTAAATTACAAAATAAATTAGGGGATTTTTTCGGTCGCGAAGCTACTATCCCTTCTTCAGAAGAACTCGGTTTTGACGTAGTTGGTTCGATATTTCAAGATAGCGTTCCCGAAGATTTAGAACAACTACAAAATGTCATTCTCAACTCAGATCCCGAAGAAATCGAACAAGTTCTTCTTTCTCAAGCTAATTTTTTCCTCAGTATTGCTAAATCTTATACTCTACCAGGTTTAGAAGAAATTGCTCAAAGCATATTAGCCGCTTTAGAATCTTCTCCCGAAAGAGTTTTAGAAATTGGTTTAGCAGCATTAGAAAACTTACAACAAGCACAAAACGATATTTTAGCTGGCGATCGCATTAAGGGAGGCGAAGTATCTCTGGAATTACAAAGTTTTGTCGAAGAAGAAGAAGAACAACTAGAAGAAACTATCTTTTTTGTATCTAAAAATACAGCAGTAACTCCTGAAGTTATAGTTGAAAAAGAACCAGAAAAAGAGCCAGAAACTATTAACAAATCCCCAACTCAATCTGAAGAAAATTCAGATTATTCGTTAGTTAAAATTCCAGAAATAAAAACTCTTACCAACACTCACGCACTTGTTCCAATAGAAAATAGATCCCCTCTCGATCGAATTTTTAACTCGATTTGGACTCCCGATCTCGAAGATAGTAAACCGCTTCAATCGATCGATCTCTCCGCTCCACCAAAACCAGAAAAAAAATCTCCAACTGCAACAATTAGAGTTGCAATAGAATTGCTCGATAATCTCAGTCATAGTATCGGCGAATTAATAATCGAAGAAAGTCAAAACTTTTTACAATCAGAACTGCTCGATCGGCAAACTCAACATACCCTAGTTCAATTCTTTGATTGCCAAAAACAAATCGATCGAATTCGCGAATGGTCGGATAAAAATTTACGCTATTCTCGGCTAAAAAAAAGAAAGAAAAGAGAAAAACTTAAACAACAATATTCTCAGTCCAACTTATCATTAACCAAGCTAGATTCTCAATTCGATAGTTTGGAAATGGATACTTATAGCGACCTCCATTTACTATTACAAAATCTCAGTGAAAAAGTAGCAAGTTTAGGAAGAGAAATAGAAAGTATTCAAGCAAATATTCAGCAATCTCACCTCCAAAGTCGCAAACGCAAACAAATCCTTTTCTCAGCTCGAGAAAATTTATTTGAAGCGAGAATGGTAGAACTAGCTACTGTTTTAAATCGGTTTCCTCGTATTGTCGAACAGATGGTAGCCAATCATAAAAAACCAGCCGCATTAAAAATTATTGGTGCGGAAGTTTTAATAGATAAATCAATTTCAGAACGACTTTACGAGCCTTTATTACATTTAATTCGTAATGCTTACGATCATGGCTTAGAATCCGTCGAAACAAGGATTGAAAATGGCAAACCAGAAACTGGGAAGATAACCATTCACGCTTCCCATCAAGGCAATCGTACTACTGTCAAAATTAGCGACGATGGTGGGGGTTTAAACTGGGAGAAAATCCGCAATAAAGCCTTAACAAGAAATTTAATTACTCCCGATTTAATAGATAAAATAACCGAAGCAGAATTGAGCGAAGTTTTATTCGAGCCGGGCTTTTCTACAGCAGATCGAGTTAACGATTTATCCGGTCGCGGTGTAGGATTAGATTTAGTTCGGAATCAATTAGAAGCGATCGACGGTTCGATTGCAGTGCGATCGGAATCTGGTAAAGGAACTAGTTTCACTTTACAATTACCTTTAAATCTGACTACCGCTCGTTTGCTTGTTTGTCAGTGTTGGGGCATTACTTATGCTTTATTAAGTAAATCGATCGAACAAATTTTACTGCCAAATTCTCAACAAATTCAAACACAAAAATCCCCCGAAGGAGATTGGCAAACTTATTTAGTTTGGAATGATAACGAACGTTTGATTGAGATTCGACCTTTTGCCGATCTATTTAAATATCCTTATCCCATCAAAAAACAAAATAAAAGTTCTTCTTTAAGTACTTTTCCCCTCAAAGGAAACAACAATCTCAATCCTTTACTAATTTTAAAACAAGAAGAGCAGATATTTTGCTTGCAAGTCGATCGAGTATTATTCGAGCAAGAAATAGTCATTAAAACTTTGGCAGGAAAAATTGATTTACCAAGTTACATTCAAGGTTATAGCGTTTTAGGAGATGGGGGTCTTACTTTGGCGATCGATCCGCTAGAATTAATTGCTAAAAATTGGGACGATCGAACTTCTCTTGCTGTTGCTGCTCTTGCTCCGGCTGACAATTTTAAAGCCTTAGAAACTTCTTTAAAAAATACTCAACTTTTAACTGCAAGTAAAGACTCTCTCGATAACATTCAACTAGAAAAAGCTGTCAAAAAAATTACTATTTTAGCTATCGAAGATTCTATAGTTCAAAGGAGAACTTTAGTAGACAATCTCGAAAAAAATGGCTATCAGGTTTTCCAAGCAGGTAACGGGCAAGAAGGATTAAATGTCTTAGAAAAAAATCCAGAAATTAATTTAATTATCTGCGATATTGAAATGCCTGTTATGAACGGTTTTGATTTCTTAAATCAGTGCCGTCACAATCCTAAATTTTCTCAAATACCCGTAATTATGTTAACAACTCGTGGCGGCAACAAACATCGAGAATTGGCTTTTGCTTTGGGTGCAAAAGCTTATCAAACTAAACCTTTTTCCGAACAAAATCTTTTAGCTGCAATCGTTCAATTATCTAATTAATTATGGTCAAAATTCAAAACGCTATTGAAACATCTCTAAATTTTAAGCGGTTATCTGGAACTAATAGTTCAAAAAATTCGGTCAGGGTAATTGTTTTTGCTGTTTTCGATTATCTTTTTGCTATTTCCGTTGGAGCGGTTAATAAAATAATTCCCTGTCCTCCTTTACATTTAAAATTTGAAGATGGTACTACTACGATCGATTTGGAACGAGAAACAATTACGATTGTAGATTTACGTCACAAATTTATTAAAGAAGAATTAGAACCGATCGAAGTATCCACTTCTAACAATTCTTTTTTGATTTTAATTCAAACAATTACTGGAGAATCTTGCGGAATTTTTACCGAAAAACCACCCCTAATTATCGAAATACCTTTACAAAACATTCGCCCCGTACCTTCATCTTATCGGGAAATAGGAAAACTTACTTTTGTCAGTCATATGGCTATTTTACCAGCCGCAGAAGGTAACGAACCCACTAAAATATTTTTATTGGGTATGAATCAAATTATCGCCCGAAAATTAGGTATCTCCTTACCGGAAACCTCTCTATTAGTTACTGAAACTAGAGAGATCGAACCTCAACAGCGTTTTCTACCGGTTATTTTGGGGGATGGAAAAGCTTTATTACCTCTCAACTCCGTATGTGGTAAGATGCCAGTTGCGATCGAAGATATTTATCCCACTCCTGCTTTACCTCGATGGGTTTTAGGTATTTACAATTGGAACGGACATATGTTACGTTCGATCGATCTCAACAGTCTGATGGGTTACCCTCCCCTATTTGCCGATCGAGCGAAGACTGTAACACCAATAACTATCGTTGTCGAATTTCAAAATCAATTTTTGGGTTGTTTGGTTGCGGATATATGCGATCTTGAAAATTACCAATTAGATCGAATGGAGTCGATCGACGATCGCGATCTTCGAGAGGGAATGAAAAGGTTTGTTAAAGGTGCTTTTGGAGATCGACGCTGGGTGTTAGATGTAGAACAATTATTTAAAGCAGTTCGATCGCTTAATAATCATCCTGCTAGTTAATAATAATAATAATAAATATACCGGATAGCATTTTTGCAACCCGGTATTTTTGTTTTTATGCACGTTAATAAATTTGTTTTTATTTGTAAGCTAGCGATTGGTTGATAGTTTCTAATAATTGGTTTTCATCTATAGGTTTAGTTATATAAGCATTTGCACCGCTCATATCTCCCCAAGATCGATCGAGATCTGTATTTTTTGAAGAACAAATTACGACCGGAATGAATTTTGTACTCGGATCTTCTTTAAGCTGACGACACAATTCAAAACCACTTTGTCCGGGTAAAATTACATCCAATACGATTAAATCTGGTTTGTTTTGTTGTATCCTAATTAGTGCTTCTTCAGCACTTTTAGCCGTAACTACAGTTAATCCTTCTTTTTCCAGACAGGTTTTAATTTTTTCTCTTTGTTCCAGACTATCTTCAACTACAAATACTTGACTCATATTTACCTCTTTAAATTTAAACTAGATTTCTTTAATACCCATTAATGAAAATGATAGGATTTTTTTCTGCCCGATCGCCAAGGGTAATTATCTATTTAAAGTTTAACCTTTAACACCTTGCTCTGTCCCTGGCAATTTGCTTTAAGCCATTTAAATAAGTTGCTAAGTTTATTGCAACCTTTAAAACTTATTTAACTGGCAAATGTTTTTTAAGTAACCCTAATACTTCTTCTGGATTTGCTGGTTTAGAAATAAATGCTGTCGCTCCTACAACTTTAGCCCTTACTCGATCGACTAAGCCATCTTTTCCAGTTAAAATTACGATCGGAACATCTTTGAAATTTGGTATTTTTCTTAGTTGAGCGCAAAGTTCGTAACCGCTCACAACTGGCATCATCAAATCTAGAAAAATGAAATCGGGGGAGTTTTTAATGATAAAAGGAATTGCTTTGACCGGATCTTGTAAGCTAATAAAACGGTAGGAACTTTCAGAAACTATTTTTTCCATATCTTGACAAATTACCGGACTATCGTCGACGCAAAGCACTAAAAAAGAAGGCTTTTCTGGTTCTAAAGGACTAAAAATAGAATCCTCATTACTAGAAGAACTAATAGCTTTAAAAGATTCGAGATCTGGTTTTCTATGAGTTGGAAATTCTTGTAAAGAAATAGCACCCGCTTTAAGATCGGGTAGCAAATATTTTATTAATTCTGCCAATTCTAAACCTGTTTTAGCAGCTAAGAAACGCAAGCTTTTTGTGCCATCAATTAAAGAAATAAGCTTTGGATTTAATTGTTGTTGAGCTGCATTTAAATCTTCGATCGCTAAGAAATAACTAGGGTAGTATGAGGACAATCCTGCTGCATTCCATTCTTTCCACTCAGCAAGAGCTTTTTGACTTACTAGATCGGTTTTGATTAAAGTTACCAGACTTTCTGGTTTTTCGTTAGCAATGGTTATGTATGATAATCGTTCTTTATTAAGAGCATCCCATTGAATCAAATCGAACAAAGTTTCGACAAAAATACTTGTTATTAATTCAGTAATATTCTGTTTGTCTTGTGGGTTTCCTTGACGATATAACTGAGCTAATATTGTGTAATATTCAGCTTCGTTTTGGTTTAAAATTTCATCTCGTTTTTCATCATTTAAATTAGCTAAAAATGAGTCGATGTGTCGCTGCCATTCTTCTTTAAAATAAACAGCTTCGCTAGTTACCCAAATTAAACGACCGAGGCGAAAATATATCTTCCAATTTAAGCCGTTCTCGTTCTCGATCGAGAGGCTTCCAGTAAAGTTTCGCTTAGCTAATTCTTCTAACTGAATTATGGGCTGGCTCAATTTTGTTTCGTTATTAATTGTTTGCATTTTTTTAATGGCTGGATGCTGATTTTTTTAAGTTAATATCGAGCGATCTGAATCAATATTTTTTGTCTTGAAGTTCTAGATATATTTTATTGATTGTTTTTATATCGATCGAATTGGTGGGTTAAAAAAAATACTAGATACTATCTTTCTGGAAATCGAAATCAGCTTAGTACTTATATTTTTAATGTTAATTAAAGTTTTAAAAATTTTATAGGGCAATTTTACGTAATATCTAAGTACATTATGCCCAATTGATTAGTAAAATTAATTTCAATTCTAAGGAAAAATACAAATAACTTTTATAAAGTTTTGTAAAGTTTTGTTAGATAACATCGGATACTGACAACAAAAAAAGAGCGCGAAAGGCTCTTAAATAGCAATTTTTTTGGCTTAAAACAATCAGACTTTCAGTAATTTCCGTAATAATTCGCGATCTTCTGGCTTAGCCGATAAACGACCATTTTCTAAATCGCGAATCCAACTTTGACTTTTACCGACTTTTTGAGCTAAACTACGCTGAGAAAATCCTTGACGCTTTCTAGCTTCTAAAATCTGTTTGGCACTGAGATCTTTGCTTTTTCTAGATCCGAATCTTTGATGTTTTTTGCGCTGCTTCTTGTGGATTAATTTAGTCAGCTTTTCTTGCCATTCTGTGGGTAAATCGAAACCTAAAAGACGTGCTTTGACGAGCATATTCCATTTACCTGGAGGGCTAGAATCAATTAAAGATCGATCGCTTTTGGCATCATTAATCCAAAATTCTACTGCTGCATCGCCATCTTCGGGAATATTGGCTAATTTAGCCCACAAAGGTTGAATTTCTATTTTGTAGGTAACGGGGTCAAAAATAGGTTTAATCCCGTAATAATTGAGGGTTTCTAAGTCGCTTTCAAAAGTTCGCAACAAACGCTTTCTAAAATCTCGCTGTAAAGCTGCTCGCTCTATTTTATCGTTACCATAAGCAACTTGCATTAATTTAGAGATTGTAATCGGCTGTTTTGTCCCCATTTTAGTTTTAAATAGCAGCCAGAGCATCATTCTGGCCGCTCCTTCATGTTGCTGCCAAATTGTGGCGATCGCATTTAAAAGGAATTTAGGCAAAGTGCCGTATTGATAGTAAGCAATTTTGTCTTTATAGCCTTGTTTGTTTAAAAAGTATTTTGCCCAAATACCTGCTTTGATTCTAAATGTTAGACCAATTAGATGCTTACAACCCAAAGAATCTTCTTGAAAATGATGTTTTATTTCGAGTAAATTCCAAATACGGCTGTTAGCGAAAGAAAAACCATTGACTTTACCTTGTTGGGGCCAGTCGATCGAGGCGATAATTTTGCAAGGTTGTTGAGCGAGATCTTTGATGATGCTTAGTTTAGTTGCTTTACTGAGATCTTTGCGTTTATCTAAACCCAAATATTTTTCGATTTGTCGATCGCTGATGACAAATTCTTGTTCCCAAGGTCGTTCTAATGTTGTAGCATAAGCAGCATAGATTAGGTGCAAACAAGCAGCTCTAATATCTATGCTGGCAATGGCATATCGAGCTGCTTTTTCTTTTAATGCTTGAGGTACTTCGGATTTAAGTTCGTCAGTAATTTGAAAACTAATGCTTGCTTTTCCTTGTTTTAGAGATCTTTGATAATATAAATTTTCTTCGGCATCGGTTTGCCAAGCTAAGGTTTTAGCACTACTTAATAAGTTACTTCCTTCCCAGATTACGATCGAAGAAGCGAGGGAATTATTTTTACCATTAATAAAAAGATCTTGACTGGTTAAGACATTTTTAGCTGCTTTATAGCGGCCTTTTTTGGGTGTTAAAGGTACGGGGCTGCCGATCGGACAGCTAACGATACATTGAGGATCTTCGTGGTGGCCTTGGCAATTATTACATAATTCTGTTTCTATTTGATAATGTTGTTCTCGATTGGATGTTATGGCATTTGTAGGACAGTGAGGTTGACAAATACCACAGCCAAAACAACTATTAGTAATTGTGTAACCTGTTGCAGTCTTTTGTGATTCCATCTCGAGGGTAGCTTGAGTTTTTGCCATTTCTTTTTTATTGTCGCTCGGTTTTGTAACTTTTTGTTTAAAACTTTGCTCGTAATTTTTTGACCTATTTTCTTGTTGTTGTCAATTAAATTTATCACGCTGGGAAGGTGATTTTTGTTCTCTTCGATCGGTTTCATTATTGTTTAATTTTTCCAAGGATAATAAACATATTCAAACTTACTTTAAAAAAAAGCTACAAACAGAAAAAATATTGTTTGCAGCTCGCTCGATGCAATTGGTTTTAGTATTCTTCGTCACCTGGATTATTAAGAATGTCGAGCATTGTTTTTGCACCGAATTCATTGAGAGAATCAATTTGGTTAACGCGACTTAAAATTTGATAAGCGCGATCGAATTGTTTCAATTTAGTCAGAACAAAACCGCTTGCCGTGTATGCATTGAGATAGAGTCGAATATGAGGATTATCTCGATCGCTAATTAGGATCGCTTTGAGGTTTTCCCAATCGGAAGGTAAATTTTGTAAAGTGCTAATGCGATCGACAATTATTTCGGCGGCTTGAAGTGCTTTAGTAAAGTTTTGTTTGTAAAAAAAATAGCGATAAGCTGCGATCGCTACGTTTAAAGATTCTGGGGCTGCTTTTAAGGCGGCTTGGATATATTTTTCCGATTCGGGGGTATTTTCCCAGTTAAGTATCGCTAAATCGAGTAATTCCTTTATCTCTTCAGAAGTGTCAAAATAAGACTCTACTCGGGCGCGATCGTCTGCAATCAATTCTTTCATCTTCAGCCGCTAGTGAACCACAAACAACTAATAGCAGATCGAAGATACCCCAAATAAAAAAATACACCAAATCTTTGAGATTTGATGTAAATATTCGGAAATAATCGCTCAATTAAAACTGAGTTAGAACGTAAATTAGCGCAAACAGAATAATCCAGATAATATCGACAAAGTGCCAGTAGATTTCTGCCATTTCTACGCCAGTATGCTTGGTGTTGCTATAGTGACCTTGACGACGCGATCGCCAAATTACTCCTAAAATCAGACAGACTCCAATTGTGACGTGCAAGCCGTGAAACCCAGTCATGACATAAAAACAGTTAGAAAAGATGTTTTCTGTCAAACCATAACCGAGACTCATGTATTCATAGACTTGACCGCCAAGGAAGACGATCCCCATTAATGCAGTGACGGCGTACCAGAGGCGTAATTTGCCGATATCATTTTTCTTAACTGCATTATCGCCGAGATGAATCACAAAACTTGAAGAAACTAAGATGATGGTGTTGATGGTCGGTAATAATAGCTCCACTTCCGTTCCTTCGGGGGGCCATTCAGCAGCACCACCCCGGTACAATAAGTAAGCTGCAAACAGACCGCCAAACATCAAAGATTCTGAAACCAAGAAGGTTAGCAATCCTAAAACGCGATAATCGGGATGTTCGGAATGATGGTGTTCGTGAGCTACTTCTGCTGCATGATGGACGACTCGATCGGTGCTTTCGATTGGTTGAGATTGCATAGTTTTAGTGCTTTTCCTTTATTTGCTTGTTATCTATTCGCTTTTTTGTTTGCTAACTACCATAGTTGCCGGATCGACTGTTACAGTACCGTAGTCGTAGGGGCCGTGAGTGACGATCGGATCTTCATCGAAGTTTTCGATCGCTGGTGGGGAGGTAGTTTGCCATTCTAAAGTCAAAGCACCCCAAGGATTTTCTGGCGCGTCTTCACCGCCAACCCAACTCCAAATAACATTAACTACGAAAGGAAGCAGGGATAAACCTAAAATCATGCTGCCGTAAGTCACCAACTGGTTGAGGCTGGCAAATTGAGGATCGTATAATGCTACTCTTCTGGGCATTCCTTGCAATCCTAAAATGTGCATCGGGAAGAATGTTAAGTTAGTACCGATGAAGGTGAGGAAAAAGTGAGCTCGGCCCAATCTTTCATCGAGCATTTTTCCGGTGATTTTCGGAAACCAGTGGTAAATTCCGGCATAAATTCCAAATACCGATCCGCCAAAGAGTACGTAATGGAAGTGACCGACGACATAGTAACTATCGTGAACGTGAAGGTCAAAAGGTGCGTTACCTAAAGTTACGCCGCCAATACCGCCAACTACGAACATTAATAACAAGCCGACGGCAAATAGCATTGCAGAAGTGTAGCGAATTTTACCGCCCCACATCGTACCTACCCAACTGAAGATTTTAACTCCTGTCGGCACTGCTACGAGTAAGGTGGTGATGGTAAAGAACATCCGCATCCAGCCTGGCGTACCGCTAGTGAACATATGGTGTACCCAAACGATCAAACCGACGGCACAAATTGCCATACTGGAGTAGACGATCGCCATGTAACCGAAAATTGGTTTGCGGGAGTGAACCGGAACTACTTCGGACATGATACCGAAGATCGGCAGAATCATGAGATATACTGCGGGGTGAGAGTAGAACCAGAATAAGTGCTGATAAACTACTACGTCGCCGCCCATTTCCGGTCTGAAGAAGCCAGTACCGAAGTTGATATCGAATAGAAGTAAGATTAAGCCTGCTGCTAATACTGGGGTGGAAACTAATGCTAGTAAGGATGTAGCTAAAATTGCCCAGCAGAATAGAGGTAATTGAGTCCACTTCATTGTCGGAACTTTAAGCTTCCAAGTGGTGATGACGAAGTTTAAAGAACCTAAAATTGAGGATGTTCCTACGCAAACAATACTTAAAATCCAGAGACTTTGGGCTGTATTTGCGGTAATGATACTTAAAGGTGGATATGCAGTCCAACCTGTTTGCGATCCGCCAAAGAAGAAACTGGCGATTAAAAATGCTCCGGCTAAGGGGTTGAGCCAGAAAGCGATCGCGTTTAAGTTGGGAAATGCCATATCTTTAGCACCGACCATCAGGGGAACTAAGAAGTTACCAAAACCCCCGATCGCGGAAGGAACGATCCAATAAAAGATCATGATCGTCCCGTGATTGGTCATGAAGGCGTTATATACTTCGGGACTGAGAAAGTCTACATTTGGGGTAAACAGTTCGATCCGAACCGCCATCGCCATCAAACCGCCGATTAAATAGAAGAAAAAGGCTGTAACGATGTATTGAATGCCGATTACTTTATGGTCGGTGTTGTACCAAAAATAATGGTACCATTCCCATTTTTCTGGATGAGAGTGAGCGGCGGCGTGAGTATTTTCTACGCTACCCGCTACTGTTATTTGTGATGGTTTGGTTTGTGTCATTCGAGGATAGAAAATATTAAAATTTCTTTGTTTTGATTCAAGTTTGTATCTGAGGAGAAGGGGAACAGTTTTTAAATCCAGATTCGTTTTTGCTTTGTCAAACTCGTCTCATTTTTGTTGGTTCTGCTCCCTGCTGTCTGCCTCAAAGCCTGGATAGGATTGCTGCAAGGTCTATTGATATGCCCGTCCGGTCGTCGCACTGGCTACGTGGCGATCGCTTTTGATTTCGATTAATGTATCTTTATCTACTCCTAAATCGGAACTGTAGGGTTCTAAAAATTCTCGATCGCTCATGTCTCTAGTGCTTGCTGCTACTGTTTCTGTAGCATTTTCTTGTTTTTGAGCCGTAACTCCGTTTTCTGCTAACCAAGCGTCGTATTCTTCTGGAGTGTGGACGTAGATTTTCGATCTCATCCCACCGTGATAGCTGCCGCATAGTTCGGCACAGACGATCGGAAATATTCCTGTTTTAGTGGCTACAAAGCGCATTTGACTTGGTTTGCCGGGCATTACGTCTTGTTTGATGCGGAATTGAGGCACCCAAAAGGCATGAAGTACGTCGGTTGCCACTAATTCTAGTTGAACTTCTTTGCCTACGGGAACGTGGAGTTCGCCGGACATAATTCCAGTTTCTGGATAGTTAAACAGCCAAGCAAATTGCAGTCCTGTTACTTTAACTTTTAGATCTGCTGCGGTATTTTCTCTACCTGGGGCCGCACCTACACCGTATTTGCTGCTTTCGCTATCGGCGATCGCTGGGGCTGTCATTGCTTCTGCCATTTCCGAATGGCTTTCGTGCGTTCCCCCCATGTGATGTCCGGGTGGTTCTAAACCTCCCATTTCTTTAAATACGTCGGTGCTGTAAATACCTAAAAAGATTACGATAATTGCTGGGATAGCCGTCCAAAATATTTCTAAAGGTAAATTACCTTTAATCGGTTCGGCATCGCTGTTATCGCCCTCGCGATGGCGGAATTTTATTAATGCGTAAATAATCGCTCCATCTGTCAGTAGAAATAAAGCCGTTCCGATCGTGATTAATATATCGAAAAGATTATCTACTAATGGTGCTTGTAGCGATGCTTGCTCTGGCATCGTCCAGGCTAGGTTTTTTCCCACCCAAAGACTAATTACTGTTACTAGCACTCCAATGGCTAGCGTCCACATTGAGCCGGGAATTGTTTCTTTGTGATTGTGCTCCACGCTTCTCCTCCTTATTTTTTCGTAGCTCGAGCCAAGTTTCGGCTTGAGAAGCTATCTGTATTTAATCTTGTTACTAAGACAGGAAGTAGTACGTTATTTTAATAACTTTTTAATTCCTTTGAATCGGAACTTAATTCATCGAAAAAAATTGAGATCTTTTTGCCGTTCTTTTCTGTTTTGTTCTACTTTCCGAGACAATAAATATCTGTTTTTTGTTATGCTTGCTACCAAATACTGACTCTTTTTTATCTTTAATTGCTCTTTTTAATTATTCTAGCTCTAGAAACTGTTAATTTTATCGATAAAAGATTAAGTTTTCTAAAAAATTTTCCCACTTTGCCAATTTTTTTAATTTATACTTGGAGCGATAAATTAGCTTCGAGAGATGCTCGCAATACGATAACCACAATTACTGTCGCAAATTTTTTTATTTAGAAAAAATTAATTTATATTAAAATTTTTTGTATTTTTGCTTTGGCTCGATAAAAATTGTAAATCAGACTCAGAATAGCTTAAATTTTAATAAAAATAATATTAAATTTTCTTTAAAAATAAATGGCCGTGGTTTAAGAAGGTCAGAAGTCAGAAATAAAAATCTATGCGGAGATCGATCGCAATTACTAAATAAATTGTTTATCTATCTAGCTAACGCTTGAGGATTGGTATAATAGCAGCGACGAAAAAAAGACTAAAGAGCGAGTAAAAATCAATTATTCAAAGATTCGTTAATTATTATTCTGACTCGATCGAGTGTAGAAATATTAAAGAGAAACAGTAAAAGAGCGATCGCGGGCTAATGAAAAGAATTTTGGTTTTTAGTTGTGGATTAGTTAGTTATTTAATTTTTTTAGGGACTTTTTTATATTTAATTGCTTTTGTGAGTATTCCGGTTGAAATCGTCCCAAAAACATTAGATTCTGAGGCGCAGAGTTCGATCGCGCGATCGTTAATTACGGATATTTTGTTAGTTGGATTATTTGCATTGCAGCACAGCGTGATGGCAAGAAAGGAATTTAAACAAAAATGGCAGCAGTATATTCCTAAATATTTAGAAAGAAGTATTTATGTGTTGTTAGCCTCGATCGCGCTGTGCATCTTATTTTGGCAATGGCAACCTGTCGGCGGTATTGTTTGGAATCTAGAAAATATAACATTAAAATATATCTTTTATACTTTATCGGCAACGGGCTGGCTGATAGTATTAATCAGTACGTTTTTAATCGACCATTTTGATTTATTTGGAGTGCGACAAGTATATCTTTATTTGCGCCAACAGGAATATCGTCCTTTAAAATTCGAAACTAAATGGTTGTATAAATACGTTCGCCATCCTTTGATGCTAGGATTTTTAATTGCTTTTTGGTTTGCGCCAAAAATGACAATATCCCATTTCATCTTTGCCGTTGCGATGACAATTTATATTTTTGTGGGTATATATTTAGAAGAAAGAGATTTAATTGCAGAACATGGAGAAAATTATCGCAATTACCAAAATAGAGTAGGTGCAATTTTGCCTTTTTTTTTCGCAGAAGGCAGAAGGGATAATCCTTAAAATTCAAGCATTTTGTCAATCTGCAATGTCCTAAGCTTGGTTTTTACTGGGTGAACTAAGTATCTTATTACTTTTAAAAAACGGTATTATTCGTCCATTTTGTAATGGTGGTTTCTAGATCTTCGATAACGATCGGTTTACTGAGATAATCATCCATACCGACATGCAAGCATTTTTCGCGATCGCCTCTCATGGCGTTACCAGTCAAGCCGATGATGATGGTGTGTTGTTCTGCTCCTTCTGTTTCGCGTAAAATACGAGTAGCTTCGTAACCGTCCATAATTGGCATTTGACAGTCCATTAAAATAATATCGTAATCTTGTTCTCTCCATCTTTCGATCGCTTCTTGACCGTTAACAGCTTCATCAAAAGAGTATCCGAAACTTTTCAGGGCGCAAGAAAGGACAAAACGATTGTCGGCATAATCTTCGACAATGAGAATTTTAAGAGTGCGATCTTTTGGTTCTAAAGGAGTAGAATTAGCAAAATCGGATGAAGAAATTGCCGAGCGATCTTGATTGTTGACTGTCTCTAAAGGAATTTTAAACCAGAAAGTAGATCCAGAGCCTAAAGAACTTTCAACGCCTATTTTGCCATTCATTAACTCGACAATGCGGCGACAAATAGTCAAACCCAGTCCCGTACCTCCATATTTGCGGGTAGTGGAAGCATCTGCTTGAGTAAAGGGTTGAAAGAGACTGTTTTTAATTTCTGGGGAGATGCCTATTCCAGTATCGGTAACTTTAAAAAGCAGAGTAATTTTATTGGGATTATTTTCATCTCGATCGACATAAGTAACCGAAACATCGATCGATCCGGTTTCGGTAAACTTAATCCCATTACCGACGAGGTTGCTAATAACTTGTTGGAGTCGAAAGTTATCGCCGTATAGGTTTTTAGGAAGATCTGAATCAATATTAAAGTTTAATTTTAGATCTTTTTCTGATGCTAAGGGACATAGACAATCAAAGAGATCTTGAAATAGCTTTTCTAAGTTAAATTCTTTAAATTCTAATTCTAATTTTCTTTCTTCGAGTTTGGACAGATCGAGAATATCGTTAATCAGACCTAGCAATTTCTCGCCGTTTACTTTGAGAGTTTGTAATAACTTGATTTTCTCTGGGTCTTGTTCTTGTTGCAGTAATAATTGACTGACACCGAGAACTGAATTCATCGGGGTGCGAATTTCATGACTCATATTAGCTAAAAATTCGCTTTTAGCTTGGTTGGCAGAATCGGCAGCTCTGGCGGTAGCGATCGCTTTTTCAAGGGCTTGATTGTTGTCTTTTAGTTCCCGTTCGATTTGCTTGCGATCGCTAATATCCATAACTATCCCGTAAAGCAAAACCCCTTTTGATTTTTCCCCTTCTGGGCTGCTAATATTGGTGGCACGACCGATCGTGTTGATGTGGCGCAACTGTCCGTCGGGACGATAAAAGCAAAGGTCTATATTGTAAGAAGTAAAGTCTTCTAGCAATCGATTGGTAGCTGTTTCTAGCTTTTTGCGATCTTCTGCGGGATGGTATGATAATAATTCAGCTAAAGTTGGCGGTTCGCTTTCTGGGTCGAAGCCGTAGATCTCAAATAATTCTTGCGACCAAACGGGGATAGTGTTGTAAAGATCTTTAGCCTTGGTAATTTTTACTTCCCAATTACCCAAACGAGCCAATCTTTGAGCCTCTTTGAGTTTGATCTCGCTTTGTTTGAGTGCTTCTTGGGCTTGAAGGCGATCGGTAATTTCGACGACTACCGTACCTACTCCGAGACCTTCATTGACAAAATTAACGGGATAGTAGCTAGCTTGCCAAACTCGATCTGTTTCGGGATCTGCTGCTGTTGTGCCGCGAATTTCGATATTATTAATAGTCTGCTGGGTTTCGAGTACTTGTTTTAAAATCGATTCGATGTACGATCCTAAGTTTAAGACCTTTTTTTTCCCAGTCTTACTGATATTTTTTCCCTTTACGATTGTAGAAAATACTTCTGTAGGAGTTTTTCCGATATGTTCGGCGATGCTCGTACCGTTAATATCTGCTAAAGCTTGGTTGATTCGCAAGTGTTTGAGATTTTTATCGTGCAAACTCAAACCTACGGGACTGTTATTGTACAAATTTTCTAATAAAATATTGGCTTGAGATAGTTCTTTTTGTACTTTTTTGAGTTCGCCAATGTTAACTAAGGTAATGACGATGCCTTCTTTTGTCCCGTCTTCTTTCAAATAATTATTGATTCGCATCAATAATTCTTCGCCGGTTTTGGAGATATTAACTTCTTGCTCGATCGGCTGGGAAGTTTTTTTAACTGTTTCGAGAATTTCAATTAAATCTAAGTTATTTAAATTGTGAGTCAGTTCGGAAATGGGACGATTAATATCTGCGGGCCTTAGATTAATAGCTGAAGTTGCGGCTGGGGTGAATTTGCGAATATTTAGCTCGAAATCGAGAAATATGACCCCGATATCGGTGCTGCGGAGTAAATTATCGACATCGTTATTTAGTTGAACTAATTCTTGAATTTTAGATTGATATTCTGCATTAACTGTATATAGCTCTTCATTTACCGATTGCAGTTCTTCGTTAGTACTTTGCAATTCTTCGTTAGAAGATAATAATTCTTCGTTGGTGGCTTGTTGTTCTTCGTTATTTGTTTCTAATTCTTCAATGGTAACTTGCAGATTTTGGCGAGTTTGCCGCAGCTCGTATTCTAGTTCTAAAATTTGCTCGGTGGCTTGTTTTTCTGCTTCAAAAGGTAAAGCTGTGTTGGATGAAGCGGTAGCTTTTTCTATTTCTAAAACGACAATTAAATATTTCTCACCGTTGCGATCGCTCGGATCTAATCCTACTTTGAGATTGACGCTTTTATTTTCTCCATCTTTAATTAGATTAATTCCGGTGTATTGAATTGGTTTTTTATCTCTTTTGGCGCAGTGTAGGGCGGTAGAAACGGGTAATTTTAGGGCGGGGTTAATAATTTCGGTGATATCTAAATTAGCTTGTCCTACGGGAAATTCTAAGAGATCCGCAGCATTGTAAAATATACGCAGGAGTCGGTTGTCTTCGTCGACTAACAAGCAAGTTAGCTCTCTTTGGGGCAGACAATATTTAAAAGCTTCTGCTAAAGATCGATCTATCTTATCTTTTCTGGATTTGTTGCGAGCTTTATAATTAAAAGATGGAATAAGAGTCTGTCGCCTCATCGGCATCAAAGAGAAAGAAACGTCTTTACGCTTGCGAAAGATTTTCCATTTTGGTTCGATCGGGCTAAATTCTTCGGTTAAGTCTGCTAATGTTTCCGAACTACCTAAAAATAAAATTCCTTGTTTGTCTAGGGCATAGTTTAGCAGTCTTAAAACTTGTTGTTGCAGTTGAGGCTGCATATAAATTAAAACGTTGCGACAGCTAACTAACTGCATTTGGGAAAAGCCAGCATTTTTTGTTAAGTCGTGGGGAGAAATAATTAACATTTCCCTCAAACTTCGCCTGACTTGATAGCTTTCTCCGGTGTAGATAAAATATTTTTCTAACCTTTCTGGGGATATATCGTTAATAATACTTTCTGGATAAACTCCACTGGCTGCTATTTCTAAAGCTTTATCGTCGATGTCGGTAACAAAAATTTTCACCTGTAGGGATTTATTTGCTTTTTCTAAGGCTTCATCGATTAAAATTGCCATAGAATAGGCTTCTTCTCCTGTAGCGCAAGCGCAAACCCAGATTCTGAGTTGTTCTTCTGGGTTTCGATCGGCAATAATTTTAGGTATTATTTCTGCTTCTAAATATTCCCAGGCCGGCCTGTCGCGGAAAAAACAAGTGACTCCGATCAGCAAATCTTGACGCAGGGATTTTTGCTCTTCTTCTGCATTTTCGAGCAGTTTAATATAATCGTCGATATTTTTATTGCGGGTTAAAACGCAGCGATTGGCGATCCGCCGCGAGATGGTACTAATTTTATAATGAGAAAAGTCTACTTCTTCTCGTTCTGCTAATATATCTAAAATTTCCTGCAGTTTGTCCGAGGCGATCGAACCGGCTTCGTTAATTATTGCAGAATTATAGGCTCTAAAAAAGTGAATTAAATCGAATACTGTAGCGGCTAAATCTTCTGGAGAAAGTATTTCATCTACTAAACCTGAAGGTATCGCACTGGTTGGCATGCTGGTAAATTGGGCTGTTTCGGGAGATTGAACTAATGCCGTACCTCCTGCTTTGCTAATTGCTTCGAGTCCTTCTTTTCCGTCGCTTCCCGTACCCGAGAGCAATATTGCTATTTTTCTAATGCTTTCTTGCTCTGCTAAAGATTTCAAAAATCGATCGATCGGATAGTTTACTTTTGTCCCTCGATCGCTTAATTTTAATTCTCTATTTTTTAAGATTAAATTTTTTCCTGGTGGCAGTAAATAAACTTGACTTGGCTCTAAAATCGTACCATCTTCGATCGCAACGACTGACATTGCTGTTTCTTTTCGTAAAATTTGGCCCATCATGCTTTTATGATTTGGAGACAGGTGCTGCACCACTACGAAAGCTGCTTTCGGAGTATCTGGTAAACGGCGAAAAAATTTTTGTAATGCTTGAACTCCCCCCGCAGAAGCTCCAATACCAACTACACACAAACTTTTAAAATTATTACCAAGTCGATCGTTCATCTTATTAAAATATAATTTTATTTTTTATTATCTTTTATTTTTATTTCCCGACTAGGATACAAATTAATTGACGTTTGTATTTTTTTTATCCGTCTTAAGTAAGATATATTTTTAATTACTAGTTTTAGGAAATATTCTCATCGCTCTGGCAGCGAATTTTTTTATTTAAAATTGTTCGATTCAGGTGCAAAATCTGCTTTTTTTAAAATTACTAATTTCTTTGATAATTTTATTTTATCAAATTAAATGAAAAAATGCTGAAATCATATCATTATTTACAAAGCGATCGCAGACTTAATCAAGCAAGTCAAAAATCAAAATTTCTAGGGTTTTTAGTAATTTTTTAAAATTAAATAAAATTGCTATTTATTTTGTTTTTTTTGAAATTTGTTATAATCAACAGGATTTGGTATCAATTAATTTTAACAACATTCATTTAATAGTAAGACAAATTAAACCAAAAAATCTTAACAATTGCGAAGATGTTAAGATTGCGATCGATAATAATTAATTAAGAAAGGTGAGCTAAGAATAATTTCTATTCCCCAACTGGCACTTCTTTACAAGGATTATGGCTGTGACTGTTAGGACAAGTTTCAACATCGCGCTCGGTATTTTCTAAATTCAAACCGATCCAGCGATCGACTGTTTTGAGATCGAAACCTACTTTATAAACCCCATTAAATTCTAATAAAGGACGGCGAATTAATAAAGGTTCTGCTAACATTAAATTTAATGCTTCTGTTTCATTTAAATTGGCAATTTCTAACTCTCCATGTTTTATTTTAGGTGCAGATTTATTAAACCATTCTTTAACGGGTAAATCCCCAAAAAAAGGACGCAAACTTGTAGCAGTCCAAGGTTGAATTAATAAATTGCGGGCTTCAATTTCGTGACCGGCTGCTGTTAAGATAGCTTTTTGTTTTTTATTACCACCGCAACCAGGTTTTTCGTAAAAAACCACTTTGACCATTGTTTTTATTTTGCTCCAAAATCGATTATTAAAAGGTGGACAGAGCCACCTCGATCGAACCACTTTTAAAATGTTAAAAGCGATCCAAAAATATATAATTAAATTTAAACAGATAGAATTTCTTTGTGGCGAATTTCTAAAACTTCGGGATGTTCGTCACAAAATAGTTGAAAAGCGGTTTTTTCTGGAGATGCTACCCCTTCTTGATATGCTGCTTCGGCTTCTAGATCGTCAACTAAAGACCAAGCCTCCAAACATTCTGCGGAAGTCGCGCCTTTATTTGCTGCAATTTCTTGAGCTTCTGCGATCGCTTTTTCTAATTCTCTTTGTAATAAAGGAAGTTTGGGATTTTCTAAGAAATCACCTTTATAAAGAATGTCGCTTTCGGAGACAATACCTATGACCTCTTCTCTAATAACAGGAGCGATTCTAATCCCACTTTCGGCGAACAAACGAGCTATATATTCTACTCCCAAATCTGGATTGACCACAATACAGGGTTTTTTCATAATTTCGTGTACCCTGATTTTATCGAGGTCTTTTCCGTAAGCAACTACTTTATTGACTACATCGGTGTGAGTAATTATCCCGTAAGCATCTCCGGGATTGCGAATATTGACGACTAAAGCGCGTAGTTGTTTCAATTTCATCAGCTTAACAGCTTCAGCAACAGTCGCCGAACCCTTAATTAGGGCTACATCTTGGGTCATAATGTCAGACGCTTTTAACACGACATTCCTCCCTACATATCTAGAGTAATAGTTAATAATATTTGTTATTAATTATTGTTATCATTTTCATAAACAAAAACTAATAACTAATAACAAACATATTTATATAACTAAACCCTTTTTTTGCTGCTGCTTTATTCTCTAAGCATCCTTTAAGATTATAAGCGTTTTGCGTTTAAAGTTTGGGGTAATTTAGTATCGTCATTGAGATCGTTAAAAGCTAATTGCCAACCGTTAGCTAATGTTAAGATTTTGCCTTCTTCTGAGGTAGTTTGTTCGACCACTTCTTCTTCTAAATCTTTTTTGGGAACGTAAACAGACAGATGTCCGGCTGAATTGCGACGTAACATAACTTTCATAAATTATTCCTCAACTAGTTCTAGTTCTTTTTTGCGACAGCCTACAACTACACCTTTCTCAATAAAATGAACTGCATAGATGTAATAGGTTTGCAGATAAGTGCCGATATCAACTACATAGCCGACATCTCCTTTTTTGGCTAAATGTGCCCCAACTTCTTTGCCTGGAAAAGTTCCGTCGTTACGAATTAGCTTCTTTAAGCGGACTTTTTGCTCGATATTGAAAGTCGGAGGGCCATTTAATTCTATTTCATCATCCCATCCCATGAACTATTCTCCTTTGAGATACTAAATTTAATAATTCTTCTGAAGTTAAATTGCGTTTGACTTCTGCAGAAAGTTGACGCACCGAGTCCAAAACCGATTGACTTTCTTCTCGACTCAGATCGACTCCATGCTGTTTGAGAAGGTTAGTAAGTAAATGTCTTCCAGAATGTTTACCTACTACCAAAGTCCTTTCCCTACCGACTTCTTTGGGGTCGAAAGGTTCGTAAGTGCTAGGATCTTGTAAGATACCGTGAGCGTGAATGCCAGATTCGTGAGCGAAAGCATTATCACCGACGATCGCTTTCCAGGGAGGTACGTGACAACCAGAAGCAACAGCAACGTATTCTGAGAGTTCTCGCAGTCTTTGGGTGTTAATACCCAAATCTATTTGATGTATGCGTTTGAGAGCCATTATTATTTCTTCTGTTGCTGCGTTACCCGCTCTTTCTCCCAAACCGTTGACGGTTGTATTTACCGATGTCGCTCCGGCCATAATACCAGCTAGAGCATTAGCTGTTGCCAAACCAAAATCGTTGTGGGTGTGCATTTCGATCGCGATCGGCACGTTTTTGACTAATTTGCTGACTTTTGCTGCGGTAGCATTGGGATCTAAAATGCCGACTGTATCGCAAAAACGAAATCGCTGTGCCCCCCATTCTCTAGCCAAACCCGCTACTTCTAATAAAAAGTTTTCTTCGGCTCGAGATGAGTCTTCTGCTCCTACGGTAACGAACAAACCTCGATCGAGTGCGTAATTAACTGTATTTTTGAGGCGATCGAGAACTATTTGATAGTTTCCTTTAAATTTGGCATCGATCTGAATTTTTGAAATGGGTATGGAGATATGCACTCTTTTTAAACCGCAAGCGATCGAGGCGTCGATGTCGGATTTTACCGCACGATTCCAACCGAGAAGTTCTGCTTGCAAACCTAATTTATTGATGGTTGAAATTGCTTCTGCTTCAAAGCTTCCCATTGCTGGAATGCCTACTTCTAATTCTTGAATGCCGATTTCGTCCATCAAAATAGCGATCGCTACTTTTTCTTCTAATGTAAAAGCTACCCCTGCTGCTTGTTCGCCGTCTCGCAAGGTAGTATCGTTAATTTTAATTCGATCTTTCATTGGAATTGAGCTTTTATAATAGTTTTTTTTTTACTAGATTTTGAATTCTATTCGCTCGTCGAACCAATCAAAAATTCTTTGGAGTTGTTCTTTAGAAACCAAACCGTACTGCCACAGTAACATCGGGATCGGATCGTTTAAGTTTTGTCTTTTTTGAAGTACTATGGCAATTTCGGAATTTGAAATTGCTAGCTCCTCTTGCAAAAATTTAATTAATTCTGTAGGTCTACAATCTAATTCCATTATTTCACCATATATCTTTAGCATTCAAAATTTAGACAAATCGAACTCCTTTTTTGTAATTTAAGTCACTTGAAAATAAATTTCTGTTTATTTGATACAATTTACTTTTTTTTCCTATTTAATTATTTTTCTTAATTTTTTTTACCGATATATTGGGAAATTTTACGAAATTAGACTTTTTTTTTAAGATGTGTGTTCCCTCAGACAGATTTAATTTAATAAAACTTTATTCTATTAAATTTCTTAAATTAAACCGATTTTCGAGCGAACCTTTAAGATCGATTCGCAAACAATCGGCTGCAGTTTAAGAACTCAAAAGCGATCGAGTCTAACTATATTCAATAAAAAAAGGATTATAAATGGGGTAATTTTTTTTCTAATACTTCGATTCGCCGAATCAATTGCTCGATTAAATTATCTTTGAGATCTCGATTTAAAAGATTGAGAGAATTATCTTGAGATCTGACAATACGACCCGGAATACCAACAACGGTACAATCGGGCGGCACGTCCGTCAATACTACCGAACTCGCACCGATCCGAACTCGATCGCCGATGTAAATATTTCCTAAGATCTTCGCTCCCGCACCAACAGTAACATTTTGACCTAAAGTAGGATGGCGTTTGCAGTCTCGATCGCCAGTTCCTCCTAAAGTCACATCTTGATAAATCGAGCAATAATCGCCGACAATAGCCGTTTCTCCGATCGCCACTCCCATACCGTGGTCGATGAATACTCCTTTACCGATCTTAGCTCCGGGATGAATTTCAATTCCGGTAATTAATCTGCCTAAATGAGAGATTAAACGGGGTAGGAGAGGAATTTTTAAGTACCAGAGCTGATGGGCTATTCTATGTAAAATTAAAGCTTGCAAGCCAGGATAACAAAATAATACCTCTAGCCAGTTGCGAGCGGCGGGATCTCGCTCGAAAATAATTTGCCAATCTATTTTTAATAACTCCCACCAGTGAAGGTTTGAAGTGGAATCTTGATATATTGAAATGTTTAATTTTTTTTGAGAATCGTTTTTAGTTGCGATCGGCTCTAACATCAAATTCTACGCTTGAAAGTTGATAAAGTTTATTTTTTAATGCTTATAGCAACTGAAGGGGTTGAAGTTAGTATAGTCAATCGCTATTAAACTAATTATTATTATTATTCGGTACTCAAAAAAAGCTAATCCCAGCTATAGCAATGGTTAAAACCTCGTTTTAAAAAAAATTTGGGTAGGGGTACGAGTATTTTTTGAATGGGGTTCGATTATTTTGGGAGCGAGGGATTGATATTTTTGTACTCGATTTCAAGCCAAATATATCCAAAGGATCGCCCCAATCGATCCCCTGTCGGGCTTAACTAAAATTTGTACTCACAATAATCTCAAATCTTAAACGGTTCTATCCCTTATCAAATCTACCTTTAGACTATTTTAGTACTCGAGATAAAAGCTTAAGATACGTAGGAATAGCAAATACCACCCCGAAAAAATGTTAAATTAGCTACAGAATTTGAATTCCGTGATAGCACTGGGGAAGTTGGAGTTTTTCCCCCAGGCTTTTATCTAGCCCAACCAACCTGAATACAAAACTAAATGCGATCGAAAAACAGAACGAAGATTGCTATAAGCCCGATCTAGTAACGATTAGAGCTTGAGTACTGTAATACCAGCCCCCCAAAAGAAAAATACTAGTACCCCTACCCAAAAATACTAGTACCCCTACCCCAAGAAAAAAATCAGACCCTCATCAGTTGGGAGTTAGGAGTATTGAGTACTAGATTAATTAACTCTAATAAATCTAAACTGAGTACAAAAAAAAACGAGTTAAATTCGGCAATGGTATAAAGAATACAACGTATCTAAGCCGCAGAACAAAAGTAAAGCGATTTATTTCTTAATACTCGGAAAAATTTAGGTCAGGGAAGAATAGTTTTTGTTATGTTTCACTTCACGCTTTAACTTTAGATCGCTGGTAAATATCGTTCAATTATATTAATATTTCACGGAATTCAATGTTACAAAATTCAGGCATTGTTACTACCTCAGATGTAAACACTGTAAGTAAGCCCGTTAGTGGTTGTGCATCTTCTGGATGCGGTTCGCCAAGTACTGAAGTTCAAGATAAAAAGATACAAGAAAGAATAGCCAAACATCCTTGTTACAGTGAAGAAGCGCATCACCACTACGCAAGGATGCACGTAGCAGTAGCACCAGCTTGTAACATTCAATGTAACTACTGCAACCGGAAATACGATTGTGCTAACGAAAGTCGTCCTGGAGTGGTCAGCGAATTATTAACTCCAGAAGAAGCAGCTCATAAAGTTTTGGTAGTTGCCGGACAAATTCCACAAATGTCAGTATTGGGAATTGCCGGCCCGGGAGATCCCCTAGCCAACCCGAAACAAACTTTTCGCACCTTTGAATTGATTGCAGATGAAGCACCAGATATCAAACTTTGCTTGTCAACTAACGGATTGATGTTACCCGAATACGTCGATCGAATTAAAGAATTAAATATCGATCACGTCACCATTACCATTAATATGGTAGACCCAGAAATCGGCACGCAAATTTATCCTTGGATTCGTTACAATCGCAAACGCTACACTGGATTAGAAGCAGCAAAAATCCTTCACGAAAAGCAAATGGAAGGATTGCAAGCACTCGCAGAAGCAGACATTTTATGTAAAGTGAACTCGGTATTAATTCCGGGGATCAACGATCGCCACCTAGCAGAAGTCAATAAAGTCATCAGATCTAAAGGTGCGTTCATTCACAATATTATGCCGTTAATTTCTGCTCCAGAACACGGCACCCACTTCGGTTTGACCGGACAAAGAGGGCCCAAACCAAGCGAACTAAAATTCGTTCAAGATTCATGTTCTGGCAATATGAAAATGATGCGCCACTGTCGTCAGTGTCGGGCCGATGCAGTAGGATTGTTAGGAGAAGACCGATCTAAAGAATTTACTAAAGATAAGTTCTTAGAAATGAGTCCAGAGTACGATGTAGATAAGCGTCAGGAAGTACATCAAACAATCGAACAATTCCAAACGCAACTCAAAAAAGAAAGAGTAGAAAAAGCCGCAGCTAAAAAAGTCAAAAAAGACAATCCAAAAATATTAGTAGCCGTAGCAACCAAAGGCGGCAGAATAGTCAACCAGCATTTCGGTCACGCTAAAGAATTCCAAATCTACGAAGTAGACGGAGTCGAAGCCAAATTTATCGGACATCGCAAAGTAGACCAATACTGTCAAGGCGGTTACGGTGAAGAAGCCACCCTCGATAACGTCATCGCTGCGATCGGAGACTGTAAAGCCGTTCTCGTTTCAAAAATCGGCGATTGTCCCAAAGAAAAATTACTTGCGGTTGGTATAGAAGCAGTCGAAGCATATCAGGCGATCGATACCGCAGCTATAGATTTCTACGAACAATACGTTTCGCAGAAAACCCCCCTCTCAGGAGTTAAATCATGAGTTATGCCACAGTAAAAGATAACGATTATTGGGAATCTTGGTTTGTTACCTATAACCAGTTTCTCGAAAGACTAAAAAACAAAAAACAATCTGATTATTGGGATCGTTGGTTTGAAGTTTATTCGGCAAAAATGAGTTTATTGGGATCTAATTCTGCACCACAATAATAAACTTCAAAAATCGGAGATTGAGAGGAGTTATGAGGGACTGCACATATCTGGACAATAATGCCACAACCAAAATTGATGACGAAGTAGTAGCTCAAATGCTGCCATACCTAACCAAATATTACGGCAACCCTTCGAGCAAGCACCAATTTGGCGGACAAGTAGCTAAAGCAGTCAGAATAGCAAGAGAAAGAGTCGCTGCTTTGTTGGGTGCAAAAAATAGTTCTGAAATCGTCTTTACTAGTTGTGGTACGGAAGGAAATAATGCAGCAATTACCTCAGCTTTGTTAGCTAATCCGGCAAAAAAACAAATCGTAACCACCAGTGTCGAGCATCCAGCGGTACTGAAGGTTTGCCAGAGTTTAGAACGACGAGGCTATCAAGTAACTTATCTCTCAGTCAACGATCGAGGACAATTAAACCTCGATGAAGTAGAAAAAGCCATAACCGACGAGACAGCTTTAGTTTCCGTCATGTACGCCAATAACGAAACCGGGGTCATTTTCCCGATCTCAGCTATTGGCGAGATCGCTAAAAGTAAAGACGCTATCTTTCATGTCGATGCAGTTCAAGCAGTAGGGAAAATTCCCTTAAATATGCAAGATAGTTCGATCGATCTCCTCAGTTTGTCCGGGCATAAAATTCACGCCCCCAAAGGCATTGGCGCGCTTTACGTTCGTCGAGGTTTTAAATTCTCCCCCCTAATAATTGGCGGCTCTCAAGAACGAGGTCGTCGCGGTGGCACCGAAAACGTACCGGGAATTGTTGCATTAGGTAAAGCAGCCGAACTCGCAGAGCAAAACTTGTGTAATATAAGACAAGAACGAACGCTGCGCGATCGATTAGAAAGTAAAATTCTCTCTACTATCCCCAATACCGCAGTCAACGGAGATACAAATTCTAGATTACCGAACACTACCAATATAGGCTTCAAACAAGTCGAAGCAGAAGCAATCCTTTTATATTTAGAACGTCAAGGCATTTATGCTTCTTCCGGTTCTGCTTGTACTTCAGGAAATCTAGAACCTTCCCACGTACTTAAAGCAATGAAAGTATCAGATAGTATAATTCAAGGCTCGATTCGTTTTAGTTTGTCGAAATATAATACCGTCGCTGAAATCGATCGAGTATGTCTTGTATTACCTAATATTATTGAAAATCTCAGAAATTTATCTTCATTAGATATCGAAGAAAGTGTAACGGGGACTATCAAATAAATGAAAGAGAATAATAAAGAAAAGTTAAGCCGATCGTTCGCAAAAATAGCTTCACAAACACTCGTCAATCCATCAATGAGATTGGAACTTGAGACAGTTAAAAATATTCCATCCTACTCGATATCAAAAATATCCTTGCAGCAATTATCCACAAAAAGAAAACAGACCAGACGGTGGCAAAATAGGCTATTGTCGCTCGATCGCGTAGTTGGGAACAACGAGAGAGAAGCGATCGGCAAACAATCCTTATAAATAAGATTTATTGAAAAATCTCTTCTTTTTAGCCCAAATCTTAAAATTTGTCATCGAAGCAAAGTTAAATTAGGTATTTTGTCCTATCGTAATAGTAGAAATAAATTAGATAGATATTTACCACAGAAAAAATTAAAGCTTAAAAGCACAAAGAATTGCCGAAATATAACTTGAATTATTTAAATTCAAAACTCTGTAGTAACTAAAAAAAAGTAGCTCAAACTCGAGACAAACATGATATTTTTCAAGATCGAATCAAAAGGAGAACGCTCTCCTCCAGGCTTTCTCCTCGAGAAGATCTAAATCGAACCAGAGATATTTAAGGTAAGCCACGGAATTAATAATCCGATCCTCACCTGAATTAGTTGCCCGACTTTCTTTCTTTGGCTCTCGATCGCTAGATCCCCTCAACTTGAATGGTGCAAAAAATTAACGCCATTCTTCCTCCAGATTTTAGACAACCAACTTCGGTCGGGATTGAGATTTACCTAAAAACTCAGTCCTAGCCTTTACCAAAGAAAAACTAAAATCTGCTAGAGACTTAGATTCAAATCAAACCAAAATTATAAGCAAGAGACTAATTATGAGACAAATTGCATTTTACGGAAAAGGCGGAATCGGTAAATCCACTACTTCTCAAAACACTATCGCCGCTTTAGCAGAGTTAGGTCAAAGAATTATGATCGTAGGTTGCGATCCTAAAGCTGACTCTACTCGTTTAATGCTTCACTGTAAAGCTCAAACTACAATCCTTCACCTAGCAGCAGAAAGAGGTGCAGTAGAAGACCTAGAACTAGAAGAAGTATTGTTAAAAGGATACAAAGACGTTCTTTGCGTTGAGTCCGGTGGTCCAGAACCAGGTGTAGGATGTGCTGGTCGCGGTATCATCACAGCAATCAACTTCTTAGAAGAAGAAGGTGCTTACGAAGATCTAGATTTCGTATCCTACGACGTACTAGGTGACGTTGTTTGCGGTGGTTTCGCAATGCCGATCCGTGAAGGTAAAGCACAAGAAATCTACATCGTAACTTCCGGTGAGATGATGGCAATGTACGCAGCTAACAACATCGCTCGCGGTATTCTCAAATACGCTCATTCCGGTGGAGTTCGCTTGGGTGGTTTAATTTGTAACAGCCGTAAAGTCGATCGTGAAATCGAATTAATCGAAGCATTAGCTGAAAAACTCGGCACCCAAATGATCCACTTCGTTCCTCGCGACAACCAAGTTCAGCACGCTGAGCTACGTCGTATGACTTGTATTGAATATTCTCCCGACCACAACCAATCTAACGAGTACCGCGCTTTAGCTAAGAAAATCCTCAACAACGATAATTTAGTTGTCCCAACTCCAATCACCATGGACGAACTAGAAGACTTGTTGATCGAATTCGGTATCCTCGCTGGCGAAGACGAATATCAAAAAGTCATCGAACAAGACAAAGCTGGTACTAAAGCTTAAAAAAACAGGGGAGAAAAGTCGAGTTAACTGTTAGTGCCAATAACTGATAACGACCTTCCCAACTCCCCATTTACAAGATCCGCTCGCAATCTTCAGTTGTCGTCCGACCCGACAACTAGGGATTTCTATACTCTAAAATCAACAAATTACAAGGGATCGCTATGTCTACTGTAGAAGATAGGAAGCAACTAATCAAGGAGGTTCTGGATGCTTATCCAGAGAAAGCGCGCAAAAGACGCGAAAAGCACCTCAACGTTTACGAAGAAGGTAAATCCGACTGCGGCGTAAAATCTAATAAAAAATCTCTTCCTGGTGTAATGACTGCTCGCGGTTGTGCTTACGCAGGTGCTAAAGGGGTTGTTTGGGGCCCGATCAAAGATATGATCCATATCTCCCACGGGCCAGTTGGTTGCGGTTATTACTCCTGGTCTGGTCGTCGTAACTACTATATCGGTACTACTGGAGTTGATACCTTCGGTACGATGCAATTCACCTCCGACTTCCAAGAAAGAGATATCGTTTTCGGTGGTGACAAAAAATTAAAAATAATCATCGACGAATTAAACGACCTCTTCCCCCTCAACAACGGCTTTACGATCAACTCTGAATGTCCGATCGGTCTGATTGGAGACGACATCGAAGCTGTTGCCAGACAAAAATCTAAAGATATCGATAAAACTGTAGTTCCTATTCGTTGCGAAGGTTTTAGAGGAGTTTCTCAATCTTTAGGACACCACATCGCTAACGACACGATCCGCGATTGGGTTTTCAAACCAGAAGATGAAAAAGAATCTACTTTTCAAGGTACTCCTTACGATGTAGCAATCATCGGTGACTACAACATCGGTGGTGATGCTTGGTCTTCTCGTATTTTACTCGAAGAGATCGGCTTGAGAGTTGTCGCTCAGTGGTCTGGTGACGGTACTTTAGAAGAGATGAAGCTTACTCCCAACGTGAAGCTAAATCTAATTCACTGCTATCGTTCCATGAACTACATCAGCCGTTACATGGAAGAAAAATATGGTATTCCCTGGTTGGAATACAATTTCTTCGGCCCCACTAAAATTGCCGAATCTTTAAGAGCGATCGCCGCTAAATTCGACGAAACTATTCAACAAAAAGCTGAAGAAGTTATCGCTAAATACGAGCCTACTGCTAACGAAATTCTTGCTAAATATCGCCCTCGTTTAGAAGGCAAAAAAGTAATGATGATGGTTGGTGGTTTGCGTCCTCGCCACGTCGTTCCAGCTTTCAAAGATTTAGGCATGGAAATCGTTGCTACTGGCTACGAATTCGCTCACGGTGACGACTATAAACGTACTACTGATTACGTTAAAGACAGCACAGTTATTTACGATGACGTAACAGGTTACGAATTCGAGAAATTTGCTGAAACTTTAGAACCCGATCTAGTTGCTGCTGGTATTAAAGAGAAATATGTATTCCAAAAAATGGGATTACCTTTCCGCCAAATGCACTCTTGGGATTATTCTGGCCCCTATCACGGCTATGACGGTTTTGCTATCTTCGCTCGCGACATGGATTTAGCACTCAATAGCCCCACCTGGGATTTAATTAAAACTCCCTGGAAGAAGTAAAACAGGGGAGCAGGGGAGCAGGGAGCAGGGAGCGAGTAATAAGATACTAATTCCAAGTATTGCTGTTTTAGAATCAACTCCGAATTTAAAACCTCTGACCTCTGACCTCTGACCTCTGACCTCAATATCGCCATCATCAATCTAATTAAGACGAGAATCACCATAATAGGAGTTATCAAATGGCTCAAGATCCTAATAATATTAAAGACCACGTTGAGTTATTTCATCAACCAGAATATCAAGAACTTTTTCAAAGAAAACAAGAATCCGAGGGTATGGCCCCTCCTGAAGAAGTAGCTAAATTTGCTGAGTGGACTAAATCTTGGGAATATCGCGAAAAGAACTTCGAGCGCAAACACTCTGTTATCAACCCAGCAAAAGCTTGCCAACCTCTAGGTGCTATTTTAGCTGCTGTTGGTTTTGAAGAAACTCTTCCCTTCGTTCAAGGTTCTCAAGGTTGTGTAGCTTACTTCCGTACTCACTTCTCCCGTCACTTTAAAGAGCCTTTTAACGCTGCTTCTAGCTCGATGACTGAAGATGCTGCAGTTTTCGGCGGTATGAAAAACATGATCGACGGGTTAACTAACAGCTACACCCTCTACAAACCCAAAATGATTGCTGTCTGTACTACTTGTATGGCAGAAGTAATCGGTGATGACTTGGGTGCGTTCATCGGTAACGCTAAAAATGAAGGTGCTATCCCCAAAGATTTCCCAGTACCTTTCGCTCATACTCCTAGCTTTGTCGGCTCTCACATCACTGGCTACGACAATATGCTAAAAGGGATCCTTTCTAACTTGACTAAAGACCAGAAGAAAGAATCCACTAACGGTAAAATCAATTTCATCCCCGGGTTTGAAACTTATAGCGGTAACTTGCGCGAACTCAAGCACCTCGTAAGTGCAATGGGGGTAGATGCGACTATCTTAGCAGATAACGAACACAATCTCGATTCTGCTAATACTGGCGAATATAAAATGTACCACGGTGGTACTCCTCTAGCAGAAGCAGCAGATTCGATCAATGCCGAAGCTACTTTCGCTCTACAAACTTACACTACTCCCAAAACTCGCCAATACATCGAGAAAGAATGGGGTCAAAAAACTGGGGCTTTCCGTCCTTGGGGTATCAAAGCTACTGACGAGTTCTTAATGGCTCTATCTGAAGCTACTGGCAACCCAATTCCTGCCGAACTAGAACTAGAAAGAGGTCGCGCTGTCGATGCGATGACTGACTCTCAAGCTTGGGTTCACGGCAAGAAAGCAGCTATTTACGGCGATCCCGATTTAGTAATGGGTATGTTACAGTTCATGCTCGAATTGGGCATCGAACCCGTTCACGTACTCGTCACTAACAGCACTAAAGAGTTTGAAGCTGAAGCTAAAGCACTTCTAGAATCTAGTCCCTACGGACAACAAGCTACTGTTTGGTGTGGTAAAGACTTGTGGCACTTACGCTCCTTGTTATTCACCGAGCCTGTAGATTTCTTAATCGGTAACTCCTACGGTAAATACCTCTGGCGCGATACTGGCACTCCATTAATCCGCATCGGCTATCCTCTGTTCGATCGCCATCACTTACATCGCTATTCTACTATCGGTTACAACGGTGCTCTCAACCTACTCAACTGGATTGTTAATACCGTTCTCGATGAATTAGATCGCAATACTATCGTCCCATCTAAAACCGATATCTCCTACGATTTAATTCGTTAATTAGGATTTGGGGACTATGGAGAATTGGGAAAAATTCAACCTACTTTTCTCAGTTTTCTCCTCTCTTTTGAAGGGAGGATCTCTCCCCAAGGCTTGGTTTTTTCTCTGAATGTCGAGAAAACCTCGGCCCTCCTGCGGGCCTTGTCTTCGCTACGGCGAACGAAATCCACTTTCTCGTTTTTTCTGACAATGAGGCTTCGTTATGACTGCTACAACTCGCTTTGTTGGTCTGCGACCGCTTTTTTTGTTTCCTCTGAATTTATTACTGTTTCCAATTCGTCTTTTAATCGACAAAATTGAAGTCAAAAATGAGGAAACTGCTCGTTTGATTTGCAAATTAATCCCTTGCAATTGTCCTTTTGAAAGAGATTTCATTTTGTTTGGCAAACGACTTTTTCACATTCCGCCGATGTGCAAGCTCAATCCTCTCTATAACGAATTTGTCGGTTTGCGTTTGCGCGCTCTTAACTATCTCAGCGACGATCTGAGCGAGGATGTTTCTCAATACATTTGCTAACAATAATTTTTTAAAATTTCGGGCAATATAACAATTACTAACTTAATAATTGATTGCCTCTTTCTAACATAAGTTAATATTCGTTTTTGAGTACATATTCCCTCAATATATCTGTATAAGATTTTACCAAAAAAAACTAATTTTTGTTTGCATTGCTAATTTTTTTTAGATTCGCTGAGATACCTGCGATCGCAGATCGCCTAATTTACCTCTAAACAGTCAATTTTTCTATCATGAAATCTAAAACTAAAATCGCCGCACTTTTAAACGAACCTGGTTGCGACCACAATCACAAAAAAGATAAAGATAAAAACAAAGCTTGCAAACAACAAGCCAAACCCGGAGCAGCTCAAGGTGGATGTGCTTTTGATGGTGCTTCAATAACTTTAGTTCCGATTACCGACGCAGCCCATTTAGTTCACGGGCCGATCGCTTGTTCTGGAAATTCTTGGGGCAGTCGGGGCAGTTTATCTTCGGGGCCTACTTTATATAAAACAGGATTTACGACGGATTTAAGCGAAAACGATATTATTTTTGGCGGTGAAAAGAAATTATATAAAGCAATTTCTCGGATTATTAAAGAATATCAACCCGCCGCAGTTTTTGTTTATTCTACTTGCGTAACGGCATTGATTGGAGACGATCTCGATGCAGTTTGTCAAGCCGCAACAAAGAAATTTAACAAACCAGTAATTCCGGTTCATTCTGCGGGTTTTGTAGGTAGTAAAAACTTGGGCAACCGATTGGCAGGAGAAGCATTATTAGAACACGTGATCGGTACTGGCGAACCGGAATATACTACCGATTACGATATTAATTTAATCGGAGAATACAATATTGCCGGAGAAATGTGGAACGTTTTACCCTTATTTGAAAAATTGGGAATTAGGGTACTGGCAAAAATGACCGGAGATGCTTGCTATGAAGAAATAACTACAGCACACCGCGCCAAACTTAACGTAGTAATTTGTTCTAAGGCATTAATCAACGTAGCCCGGAAAATGGAAGAGCGTTATGACATTCCTTATATCGAAGCATCATTTTACGGCATCGAAGATATCAATAAATGCTTGCGAGATATTGCGGTTAAATTAGGAGATAAAAATTTACAAGAAAAAGTAGAGAAATTAATTGCTTACGAAACTGCCAAACTCGATCGGGCTTTAGCTCCTTACCGAGAAAGATTAAAAAACAAACGCATGGTATTGTACACCGGTGGCGTAAAAAGTTGGTCGATAATTGCAGCAGCTAAAGAGTTAGGCATGAATGTCGTCGCTACGAGTACCAGAAAAAGCACCGAAGAAGATAAAGCGCGCATCAAAGAATTATTAGGTAAAGACGGGATCGCCCTAGAAAAAGGCGGAGCGACGGAAATACTTAAAGTAATTGAAAAAACCAAAGCCGAGCTGCTCGTTGCTGGTGGCAGAAACCAATATACAGCCCTCAAAGCTCGCATTCCCTTCCTCGATATTAACCAAGAACGACACCATCCCTATGCAGGATATTCGGGACTGGTAGAAATGGCTAAAGAAATAGACGAAGCTCTTTACAGCCCAATATGGGAGCAAGTACGTTCGATCGCACCTTGGCAGCAGCAGCAAGAAGCATCGGTAGCAAGGGGCACATCGGCAGCAAGAGCAATAACGGGACTGAGAAATAACCCGTCTGAATTCTAACTTCTCTACTAAACTACCGCAATAAGCCCCGACCAATCTCTGACTTGATAAAATCATGACTACGATCGACGCTCCGAAAAAATCTTTAACTGTCAAACCCCTCAAAATTTCCCAGCCTTTTGGTGCATCTTTAGCTCTTTTGGGATTAAAAGGTACTATTCCCCTATTTCACGGCTCTCAGGGCTGTACTGCTTTTGCTAAAGTGCTGTTAGTACGTCACTTCCGCGAAGCTATTCCCCTCGCAACTACAGCAATGACTGAAGTGAGTACTATTTTAGGAGGGGAAGATAATATCGAAAAAGCAATTCTTACTTTAGTCGAGAAAAATAATCCCGAAATAATCGGTCTTTTCACTACGGGTTTGACCGAAACTAGGGGAGACGATATGAAAGGTATTTTAAAAACCTTTCGCGATCGCCATCCAGAATTAAATTATTTGCCGATCTTCTTTATTTCTACCCCAGATTATAAAGGAGCTGCCGAAGACGGCTATAAAGCTACTGTAGAGCAAATAGTAGCTTACGATTACGCATCATTAACAGAGTCGATCGAATCGATCGATAAGATCGCTTCGGTACACCCTCAACCTCAAGTTACTATCTTAGCCGGTTCTTTACTTTCTCCTGGAGATGTTAGAGAAATTAAAGAGATCGTTTCAGCTTTCGGTTTGCATCCTTTAGTAATACCGGATCTTTCGGAGTCTTTAGACGGTCATCTAGTCGATGAAAAATATAGTAGCGTGACTTGCGGGGGTACTGACTTAAAAGATTTAAAAAGGTTATCCGATTCTATTTTTACCGTGGCGATCGGAGAAAGTATGCGATCGGCCGCTGAAATTTTAAAAACTAAATTTGGCACTGAATATAAATTATTTCCCAGTTTGGCTGGCTTGAGCGGGGTAGATCGATTTGTTTGGCAATTGGCTCGGATCGTTGCAAGAACCAGCGATCCCCATTTTATCAGTCCCCCACGAGTTCCCGCAAGTTTCGATCGCGCCCGTCGTCAGTTACAAGATGCGATACTCGATACCCATTTCTATTTTGGCCGCAAAAAGGTATGTTTAGCATTAGAGCCAGATTTACTTTACCAAACCAGTTGGTTATTACACGAAATGGGCGCGATCGTCTCGGGGGCTGTAACTACTACTAAATCGCCGATTTTAGCAAATTTACCGACAGATACGGTCACGATCGGCGATCTGAGCGATTTTGAAGAGATGGCTGTTGGTGCGGATTTATTAATTACCAATTCTCACGGTAAAGATATCGCGAAAAAACTCGATATTCCTCTTTATCGCATGGGTTATCCCATCTTCGATCGCTTAGGAAACGGTCAACGCTGTACGATCGGCTATCGCGGTACGATGCAGTTTCTTTTTGATGTCGGCAATATTTTTCTCGAAGCAGAAGAAACGGCGATCGCTCCCTATTAATTGGCAGGTTCTGGGGATTTTTTCGATCTTAATAAATCTCTGGGATCGTCGCAATTATTTTCAATACACTACCTGAGATAGAACAATGATCCAAGCTATCGAGTTAGCAGAAACAAAACAATCCGATCTTTTTGAGGGGGTCTTTTTACAAGAGTTCGTGCGACAAGTTCGCCATCGAGATACTCGCGGAATTTTCTCGAACTGCGACGATCTCATGTTAGTAAGCTCTTTACTTTTTACCTCAGAATCGGAACGGGAAAATAAAGATATCGACCTTTTAACTAATTTGCGAGTTTCGGCTTTTTTTTGGGCGGTCGCCACGATAATCGAACGAGAAACCGGACACATGACAGAAACTTTTATTAATCTTACTAGCAAAAAATTAAGTTCCGCGCTAGTTTTTTGCGGCGGCGTTCTCGTAGTTTATCAGATTATAAGAAAACTTGAACTTTTTGAGTTTGAATCGATCGATGGACTAACATTTAGAGCAAGTATGTTAATAACAAATGCTCTGGCTAAGGCGGGTCAATATTTAGATTGTACTCCTTAAGAAAAACAGAGTTTTCAACACGATTAAAGGGCGAGATATCTATGAAAGTAGCTTTTACCACTCGAGACAAGGTACATATTAACGCTCACTTCGGTTCTGCGAAACAAATAGACGTTTACGATGTCAATACCGAAGGTTACAATTTTGCCAAAACTTTAGAGTTTAATGGTAACCTCGAGCGAGATGGAAATGAAGATAAATTAGTGCCAAAAATTGAGGCTTTATCTGATTGTACGATCGTTTATGTTTCTGCGATCGGCGGTAGTGCTGCGGCTCGTTTAATTAATAGCAGAATCACTCCAATTAAAGCTAGAAGCGAAGCGGATAAAATTGAAGAAATTCTGAGTAATTTGGTAAAAACTCTCAAGGGTAATCCTCCTCCTTGGTTGCGGAAAGTAATGCAAAAAGAGTCGGGAGCGAAAACTTTTGATTTTGAAGATGACGAAGACGAATAAAAAAGTCAATAAAAATTAAAAATTATGAGTATCGAAACCAATTCACAAACCGAAACTAGCAGCATCGTTAGCGAAAGTGTTTTCTTGCAAGAATTAGTTCTGCAAATTCGCGCCCAAGATACTTTCGGAACTTACAGCAAATGGAAAGATGAATTAGTTTTAGCTCCTTTTGTTGTTACTAAAGAAAGAAAAAAGAAAATACCTCTAGATAAAGAAATAAATCCCGCTACTCATCTGAGAATTATGTCTTTTTATCGGGCGATCGCTGCGGTAATAGAAAAAGAAACGGGACGTTTTTGTCAGGTAATTGTTAACCTGAATCATGAAGGTTTCGGTTACGCTTTTATTTGGTGCGGTCGTTTGATTGTCGTCAATAAAAGCATGAGAGACGCGCAACGTTTTGGTTTTAATTCTTTAGAAAAGTTGGCGGAGAGAGGGGAAAAATTAATTAAATCTGGACTGGATGCGATCGAACGTTTTCCTGAAGCAGCTAAGGCCTAATTCTTAAGGCTGATGGCAGAGGTTTTAATTGCTTCTGCCGAGCAGAAAATCAGAGCAAAGCAAGGGTTAAAAAATGGTACAAACAACAGAACAAGTTCCAACACCAGAAACAATTGAAGCCTTAAAAAAAAGAATAAAAAGGCTCAATAGTAAAGCGGGTCAGATGAAAATGGATCTGCACGATTTGGTCGAAGCTTTACCAACCGATTATCAAAAGTTGCCAGCAGAAAGCGCGAAAACTTACGAAATTTATTGCGAATTGGTAGAACTAAAACAGCAATTAAAAACTTGGGAGAAACAATTACAATGACAACAACAAAAACTTTAGCAGATTTCGAAAAAATTGTTAATGCAGAAGATTATTTTCAATTTTTTGAACTAGAATACGATCGCAGATTTGTTAATGTCAATCGGCTGCACATCTTAAAACAATTTTCTTTGTCGATAGAAGAAATTGAAAGTAGTTTTCCAGATTTAAATGAAGGGGAAAAGCTAAACAAATATCGCGAAGCACTAGCAGCAGCTTATCAAGTATTTGAATCCAAAAGCCCCCTAGAAACCAAACTATTTAAAGTATTTCACGAAAACAGACAAAACGTTGTCTTGTTAGAAGATATCGAAGAAGAAGAAGAAGAAGAAGAACAATAATAATAAAAAACTAGTAAGTAGTAAGTAGTAAGTATTTTTGGGATCGCGCTACTCCTGAAGTCTCTAAAAATAACGAAAAAGAGAAACTTAAACCCCTTCAATTTACTCTCTACTTATTACTAACTATTTACAAATAAGGAGCGATCGCAGCATGAAAGAATTAACCAGCAAAGAATTAGAACGCTATCGACGACAAATAATGATTCCCGGATTTGGAGTTGAAGCGCAAACAAAATTAAAAAATTCAACTGCGATCGTTAGCGGTGTCGGTGGTTTGGGTGGAACGGTAGCTTTATATTTAGCCGTCGCTGGAATTGGTAAACTAATTTTAGTTAGAGGCGGAAATTTAACCCTCGATGATATGAACCGTCAAATTTTAATGACGGACGACTGGGTGGGTAAAAATCGCGTCTCTAAAGCAAAAGAAACCCTCAGTAAAATCAATCCCGATGTAGAAATAGAAGCGATCGCCGAATTTGTAACCGCAGAAAATGTCGATCCTTTAGTTAAAAAATCTGATATTGCTTTAAGCTGTGCTTTTGATTTTAAAGAAAGGGATTACCTCAACGCTGCTTGTGTATTGTGGAACAAGCCGATGGTAGAAGCAGCTATGGATGGGATGGATGCTTATTTAACTACGATCGTTCCGGGTAAAACTCCTTGTTTGTCTTGTATTTTCCCCGAAAAACCTCCAGAATGGGACAAACGCGGTTTTGGGGTAGTCGGTGCAGTACCGGGAACTTTAGCCTGTTTGGCTGCATTAGAAGCAATTAAGTACCTTACCGGATTGGGAGAACCCCTCTTAGGTAAACTCCTGACTATGAATTTAAATCGTTTAGAATTTGCCAAACTTCGTCCTTATCACGATCCCAATTGTCCGGTTTGCGGCCAAAAAGATTTTAGAGGGATCGATCGAGCTTCTCAACTTATTCATCCCAAACAACTCCTCAAAGTTTAATAGAAACGGTATAAAATTATGGCGGTTACTTTAACAGATAAAGCAGCATTTAAGATTCGCACCCTGCTGGAAAAGAACTCTACAAATAGCAGTAGCGATCGCAAAGGAATTCGGGTGGGTGTAACAACAGGTGGTTGTAGCGGTTACGAATACAAAATCAAAATAGCCAAACAACCCAAACCCGAAGATCTAGTATTCGAGCAAAATAACGTACTCATCTATATCGATCCCCAAAGTATGTCTTTGCTCGATGGGGTAGCGATCGACTTTGCAGATAGTTTAACTCAAAGTGGATTCGTTTTTACTAACCCCAATGCCGGAAGCACCTGCGGCTGTGGTAAATCTTTCGCTGCTGCGGCTGATTGCCCTTCTAAAGGTGGATCTTGCGGTTAAATTTACAAACTAATAAGGAGATTATTTCTCATGACTACTTACAAAGTTCGTTTGATTAAAGGTAAAAGGAAAAAGCCCCCCGAGATCGACGTAACGATCGAGGTAGATGAAGATACCTATATCTTCGATGCTGCAGAAGACCAAGGTATCGAGTTACCTTCTTCCTGTCGTGCTGGTGCTTGCTCTAGTTGCGTCGGTAGAGTGATCGAGGGAGAAATCGATCAAGAAGATCAAAGTTTCTTAGATGACGAGCAAATGGCTAAAGGATACGCTTTACTTTGCGTTACTTATCCTCGCTCCGATTGCACCATCAAAACTCACCAAGAAGCTTATCTAGTCTGAGGTTATTATCTCAGATCCCGGGCGAGTAGTTCTCGCCTTTTTTTATTATTCTCTTTTTTGTCGTCGATCCCGATCGCCAAATTAAAAATATTGAAATGAAAATTTTTCCCCATTTAAGGGATAATTATTTTGTAGCTCTGATTAAATTACAATGCTTAGCCGAGAATCATTAACTAAAGAATATATTTCAGTTGTCGATAGTTATTATCCCGCGATCGGCAAACTCTTGAAGCATTGCTATGTCAAAATTCTCGAATGCTACATTCAAAAATTAGGTAAACGTTTATATTATATCGGCATATATCATCCTCAAGGACTGCACGAACGATTGCAAGCACAACAGGAAAAGCTCAAAGAAATCGCAGAAAATATGGGTTTGATTGAAGTTGTGTTTATTAATGCTACTCCTTTGATTCGCGATCCTCTCTCACAATTAAAAAGAGATAATCCTCGTCTTTGGTTAGAATTATATTGGGTCGCAACTCACAACATTGACGATTAAAATTGTCAAGACTTTTTTAATATTAATTAATGAAATTTGTAGCACGAATTCGATCGAGACTAACTTTAGTTGGTCTTTACTTTTATGTAAAATTTTTTAATTGAGGCTCTAAATACAAGTATTAAAAAAACCATACACTTAGATCGACTGACCTACAGAGTGCAAATAAAAATAAAATTGGTATTAGTGAGGACTAAAATATAATTTAAATCCCCACTTAATATTTTGATTTTAATGGTCTACTGCAACCATTACATCAGAAGATTTAATAGCAGCATAAACTTCTTTTCCTTCGCTCAAACCTAATCTTTCTGCCGAAGTTTTGGTAATAATTGAAGTTATTTCTACTCCAGGAGCGACTTCAATAGTTACCTCGGTATTAACAGAACCGGGAACAATTTTTTTTATCGTACCTTTAAAAGAGTTACGCGCGCTAAATTTCATTTTGTTGAGATCCTAATTATTTATTGTTAACAGAGTTATTATAATGCTAAAGTGTAAAAAAATTTTCAAAATTAAGTTTGAAAGATAATGCAAAAAAAAACAGATCGCATTTTTTAGTTGGATAATATTAGCATTGCTTATAACGATCGGCTGTAGTCAAATTAACAACTCTCCCGATAATACCGCGCCACAAACAGAATTAAAAATATCCGCAGCAGCTAGTTTAACCAATGCAATGAAAGCGATCGAACCGCTATACATAAAAGAAAATCCAGATATTAAAATAATCTATAATTTTGCTGCTTCCGGTTCGCTGCAAAGACAAATAGAACAAGGCGCGCCAGTAGATATATTCATCTCAGCAGCACCAAAACAGATAAATATGCTATCTGAGAGGGGATTAATTATAGAAGAAACGCGTCAAGATTTACTGACAAATGAGATGGTATTAATCGTGGCGCAAGATAATAAAGAAGTTAAAGATTTCCAAAGTTTGCGAGAAGATAAAATAGAAAAAATTGCGATCGGAGAACCAAAAAGCGTACCGGCCGGAAAATATGCCAAAGAAATACTAACAAGTTTGGGAATATTTAAAACAATAGAATCAAAATTAGTATATGCCAAAGACGTGCGCCAAGTTTTAAACTATGTAGCAACGGAAAATGTAGATGCGGGGATCGTATATAGGAGCGATACAAAAATAACCGATCGAGTAAAAGTAGCAGCGATCGCGCCAGAAAATAGTCACTCGCCGATCGTCTATCCGATCGCAGTAATTAAAGATAGTAAAAATATCGCAGAAGCAAAAGAATTTATTAAATATACTTTTTCTGCTCGAGCAGAAGCACAATTAAAAAAATATGGTTTTAAAATTGCAAAGTAATTGCAAATAACTAACAATCAATCAAATCAATAATGATTCCAAATATCGATCTATCTCCTCTATTTGTTTCCTTAAAAACAGCCACCACAGCCACAGCGATCGCTTTTATATTGGGAATTATTGCCGCAAGAATAATGTTAAATTATCGCGGTAGGGCTAAAGGGGCGATCGATGCTTTATTTACTTCTCCTCTGGTTTTACCTCCGACAGTGTTGGGATTTTTATTGCTGTTGCTGTTAGGAAAAAACGGGCCAGTTGGTAAATTGTTGGGATTGTTCGATATTACTATTATTTTTACTTGGTACGCTACTTTAATAGCGGCGACAATAGTGGCTTTTCCTCTGGTTTATAAAACAGTATTGGGGGCTTTTAAGCAAATCGATCCTAATACGATCGCGGCTGCAAAAACGTTAGGGGCTTCGGAATTTACGGTTTTTTGGCGGATCATGCTTCCTTTAGCCAAACCTGGGGCTGTTTCGGCTATTTTTTTAGCATTCGCTCGGGCTTTGGGGGAATTTGGCGCAACTTTAATGTTGGCTGGTAACATTCCAGGTATTACCCAAACTATTCCTATTGCGATCTATATTGCTGCAGAAAGCGGTCAAATGGATCTGGCTTTGGCTTGGGTAATTGTAATTTTAATTATTTCTTTTGGGGTAATTATTGCTGTTAATGCTTATTCGGATCGTAAAAGTACTACTTTAGCGATCGCGCGCTCGAAAAAAGGATCTTTTAGCAAACGTTCCCTAAAATCTCTCAAAAAAATATTTCTTGCTACTACCAACTCAAAACATTTTATCAAAGGTTTCTATCCTTTTTCTAACTCTCCAGAATTGATCGTAGAGATTGAAAAAAGGCTTCCAGGAGGGTTTTGTTTGGATGTATCTTTTCACACTAGGGATAAACCACTGGGTTTGTTAGGGGGATCTGGATCGGGAAAAAGCTTAATTTTAAAGTGCATAGCTGGGATCGAAACGCCCGATCGAGGCAAAATAATCTTAAATGGAAGAACTTTATTCGACAGCGATCGAGGGATAAATATACCCAGCAGATCTCGTCGAGTCGGTTTCTTATTTCAAAATTATGCTCTTTTCCCCCATTTAACGGTAGCCGAAAATATTGCCTTCGGAATGAGAAAAAAAAGATCGGCCCGGAAAATAGCAGCAAAATTAATCGATGTCGGTTTGGAAGGATATGGCGATCGCTACCCATCCCAACTATCGGGAGGCCAACAACAGCGAGTAGCATTAGCTAGAGCAATAGCCGCAGATCCTGAAGTATTATTATTAGATGAGCCTTTTTCTGCTTTAGATACTTATTTGCGCGATCGCTTAGAAAAGGTTTTAATCGGTAGTTTAAGTAACTATTGGGGTTCGACTTTATTTGTCACCCACAACTTAGAAGAAGCATATCGAGTTTGCGAGAATTTATTAGCGATCGAAAACGGAAAAATCTCGGCTTTTGGCAAAAAACAGGATATATTCGAACGTCCACCTACAAAAACGGTTGCTTTAGTTACTGGGTGTAAGAATTTTTCTGATGCTGTAGCGATATCTTCAACAGAAATAAAAGCGATCGACTGGGAGTGTAATTTACAAGTAGTCGAACCAATTCCCGATCGTCTTGCTTATGTTGGTTTGCGGGCCCATCAAGTTATTTTTCCTGAAGATTTTAGCCAAGAGAATACTTTTAATTGTTGGTTGGTGGATCTTAGCGAAACTCAACATCGAGTTACTCTATACTTAAGATTGCATCGATCTGGAAATAATGGCCAAGACTATCATTTACAAGCAGAAGTGTTTAAAGAAAAATGGGCTACTCTCAAAGATCGTCCTTTTCCTTGGCCGGTTCGACTTGATTCTTTGCAATTAATGCTTTTACCGTCTGAGAATCGATCCAATGATGGTTAAAAACGTTTTCATAAATTAGGTTATAAACTTTAAGTTTTCCTTGTTGTTGAGATATTAACCCGGATAAAAGTAATTCGGTAATTTCTGGGGAATTATTTGAGCTGAAATCGCTTCGATTTAAAATTTTGCGGTAGATTTTTAATATTTCTGGAAAAAAAGATTGTTTGCGATCGATTCGATCGCGTATGGTGCGTAAATGTTGGGGTTCGTCTTGAAATTCCCAGTTGGCGATGATTTTTTCGCTTACTAGCTTATCGATCGATTCTTTTTCTTTTCCTGGTTCTATTTGGAGCTGGGAATTGAGAATTAAATCGCAGATTTTTTGAGTTAAAAAAGGTTGTCCTCCCGTCCATTTTAAGATTTCTTTGCAGATAATTTGTACGTTATCATATTTGTTAGTCAAACCGGCTGCTAAGGGTTCTATTTCATGTAATTTAAACCCTGAAAGAGCGATCGCCCGACCGAGATTAAAAGGAGTGCGTTCTTTATTTTTAATTAGATTAGAGGGGCTGGCTACTCCTAATAAGACAAAAGTAAGTCGTTGATATTGAGGATAATCGGGACGTTGGTTATAAAGAGAACGAATGAATGCAAAAAAGTCATCCATATCAAATTTTAAGCTAGAAATACTGTCAATTTCGTCGATAAAAATAACTATTGGCTCTTGAATTTGTTTTAATAAAACTTCTTTGATAAATTTACTTAATTTTTGTACTGGGGAAAACTTTTCTAAACTTTCCCACCAAGTTTCGCAGTCAAAATTGTCAGAGAGATTTAATCGATAAGTTAACTCATCAATTAAACCAAAATACCATTGTTCGATAGTAATATTTTGATTGCCAATTACGGTTAAATCGACAGAAATACAAGTAAATCCTTCAGTTTCTAATTGACGAGCCATTTGCACCCGCAAACTAGATTTTCCCATTTGCCTAGCATTTAATATATAACAAAATTCTCCTTTTTTTAAAGCATTATATAAATCTCGATCGGCTTGTCTAATTACATAACTAGGAGAATCAAATCGCAAACAACCTCCAACTTGATAGCGATCGATTTCGGCTAATTTTTCATTTTGTAATAAAGCATTTTCGATCGCGATCGCCATTTGAGAAGAAATTAATTTTAATATTTCCAATCTTTCTTCAGTAAAAGCCCCTACTGTTAAATTATTTTCAAGATAAATTACTCCGATCGATTTGCCTTTTCCTAATAATGGCAAGCATAAAATAGATTTTATTTCTTTTTTTATGATATAAGGATCGTTGCTAAAAATACTTTCAGATCTAGCATCTTTTAAAATAATATTTTCTTGAGTTCTTCTCACATAATTAATCAAAGAAAGAGGAAATCGATCGCTATTTTCGCAATTCAAATCTAAAAATACGATCGGCCGTTCGGTTGCAGCTGTTAATAATTGTTTTCCGGGATTATCTAAGATAATTGCTCCAGTTTTAGCCCCAACATTTTCGATAGTAAATTTTAAAATAATATCTAATAATTTGTCTAAATCCATTTCTTTTTCTAAAGAGCGAGAAGTTTTAATAATAGTGACTAAATCAATATCTTCTGAAGTTATTTTATTCGAACTACTTCCTGAAGTATCGGTAACTTTTGTTTGATTTTTTTTCGACTGTTTAGAAAAGAATTGAGAATGTTCTTTTTCCATTGCTTTAACTTTTGCATTCGCACCCCATTTTTGATAACAATAACGAGCATCTTGTAAATAAACCTCAGCAATTTTAACTTTATTTTCTGCTAAGTAAAATCTTCCTGCTAGTTCGTTTGCTAAAGCCTCTTCTTGAATGAATTTATATTCTTTTGCTAAAGCTATAGCTCGATCGTAATGTTCAATCGCTGCTAATTTTTTCCCTAATACTCGATATTTTTCTGCTTCGACTAAATGATATTTATTTAAATTATTTTCGGGGCAGTGATGCGCCCATTTTTTCATTTTCTTTTGATTGTTTCTTATTTTTGATAAAGTTTGTTTTTTATCTAATTGGCTCGATAATAAAATCAAAGAATTATAAAAATAAAACTCACGAACCGCTATCAATCCATTACAATCATTTAAATATTCTTCAGCTAGAATAGTATTTTTTAATGCTAAATTGTAATCTAAAAATAAATAATATAAATGACTTAGATATGTATGTATCCGTAAAAATGGCGATCTTTGCTTTGTATTTTTTAATTGTTTAATTGTTTTTTTTATTTGTAAATCAAAAATATCGTTATTTTCTTGTAAATTAAATATATAATCCTGCAAAAAATTATACCAAATAATCAATGCTTTTCTTTGGTAAACAATATCTTTATATAGCTCGAGTTTTTGTGATATTTTTGCTAAAGACTTACCACTACTATATAAATTTAAGAAATATTGAATTAAAGCCATATTGCTACATTCAAGATCTCCTGTTTCCATTGCTTTTGAGTAAACTTCTAAAAAAGGTTTTATTGTCGTTTTAATATGCTCTTTCCAATGTCTAATACCGAAGTTAAATGTCAAAATTATTTTAGCCTTTTCCTTTTTATCCTCGAAGCGATCGATTAAATTTATGCCAATTTTACCAAATTTATAACTAAGATCGAGATCTTCAAATTTACTAGATAAAATTAAGCCATAAAAAGTATAAGCTGAAGCAGATGAGGAAGTATTTCCATATTTAATCGATAAATCAATTTGTTTGAATATAACTAAAGGTAATAGTTCGGGAATAGCTATATAAACAACATTATAAATACTGGACAAGATCCGCATTGCTGCTAATTTATAAGGATCTTTCATTAAAGGTAAATCTGTTAAACTTTCAATATTTTTGCCAGCTAAGATTAATTTAGTATTGATAATTCCTAGCAAAATATCAAATTTACTAGGCTTTAGTGGCAAATTTATTCCCAACATTTTTAGAACTGGTAGAACAATTTTTACCGCGTCTAATAACTTATTTTGAGCTACATATCCTTGAATTTTGATTTCATATATTTTTACTCGATCTAATAAACTATTAGAATTTGCTAAAACTCGATCGCCAAACTCTTCCATCGCGATTAAATTGCCATTTAAGAAAGCTAATTCTGCGGCTTCTGTATATATTTCTAAGCTGAGATCGTAAGTTATTTTCCAACTATTTGTATCTAATAAAGCCAAACAAATTTTTAAATAATTAAATGCTGTTTGATATGCTGCCGATCGCTTGGCTTTTTTTCCGGCAATTAAATTTAATTTTGCTAATTGATTTTTTTCTGGCTGAGTCTCGATTAATTCTCTACCTAAATTTAATTGATTGACGATCTTAAATATTTGCTTTTCTCGTTCTTTTTCTGGGATATTTGCTAATAATAATTTTCCGATTTGCCAGTGTAAAACTGGTTTTTTTTCTGGAGAAATTAAAGAATAAGCTGCTTGTTGAATGCGATCGTGACTAAATTTATATTCTATTTCGATCTTCTCTAAATCTAGTTTAATTCCTAATTCGATCGCTTTGTAAGCATCCCCGAGAGGATAAATTAAATTTGCGGCGATCGCTTCTCTTAATAATAATGCTGTTTGTTGCGGAGTATTTTGGGAAATAATTGCTAACGTTTCGATTTCAAAGCGGTCGCCAATACAAGCAGCTAATTGTAATACTTTTTGGATTTCTGGATTTAATTTTTTAATCGATCGCGATAATAATTCGACGACATTTTCAGTAATATCTCTTTTTTTAATTGCTTTTAGATCCCATTCCCAATTGCGCTCTCGATCGTTAAAATATAAAAGATTTTCGGCATAAAGCGATCGCAAAAATCGATCGATAAAAAATGGATTTCCATCTGTTTTACTTAAAATTAATTCTCCTAAATTTTCTGCAGCTTCAAAAGAACAATTAAAACTATCTACAATTAAATCATTAATTTCAGACTTTTTTAAAGGATCGAGTAATATTTTCTCAATTTTAACCCCTGCTTTTTCAATTTCTTCTACAGTAGAAATCAAAGGATGGAGCGGACTTACTTCATTATCTCGATAAGTGCCAATTAATAATAAATAATTCTCTTCTAATTCTGTTAAAATCGACTCTATTAATCCTAAAGATGCCCGATCTGCCCATTGTAAATCGTCTAAAAAAATTACTAATGGATGTTCCGATCGAGCGAAGACTTTAATAAACCTTTTAAAAACAAAATTAAACCGATTTTCTGCTTCTTTTGGCGGCAAAATAGCAACTTCAGCAACTTCACCAGTGATTAATTTTAACTTCGGAATTACCTCAATAATTACCCCACCATTAACCCCCAAAGCAGTTAATAATTTGTCTTGCCATTGCTTTAAATTAGCTTCAGTTTCAACTAATAAATACTCAATTAAATCCCCAAAAGCTTGCACGATCGCGCTGTAGGGAATATCTTTTTGATATTGGTCGAATTTACCCGATATAAAATATCCTTGCGCTTCAGTAATCGATCGATATATTTCTTTTACTAAAGCTGATTTACCAATCCCAGAATAACCAGAAATAAAGACGGCAGCACTGTTTTTATTTTCATTATCTCTAACCTTTTTAAATGTCTTTAATAAGGTTTCTATTTCATTTTCTCTGCCGTAGATTTTTTGAGATATTTGTAAGCGATCGCAAATATCTTGACTGGCTAATTGAAAATTATCTATTCTCCCTTTAGTTTTTAATTGTTGCAAACAACATTCTAAATCTGCTTTAATTCCCCAAGCAGTTTGATACCTTTCTTCGGGATTTTTTGCCATCAGTTTCGTGACAATATTTGATAGCACTAAAGGTATTTCTAAATTATTTTGCTGGGGTATTTCTGCGACTTTTGCCAAATGACAATATAATAGTTCTAATAAATCTTCCGTTAAAAAAGGTCTTTTATTTGTTAGTAATTCATAAAAAGTTACTCCCAATGAATAAAAATCAGTTCGACGATCTAAAGCTAGGTTAATCCTTCCCGTTTGTTCTGGAGAAATATAAGCTAAAGTTCCTTCTAAAATTTGCGGATTTTTGAGAGTAGGATTTTCTTTTGGTAACCTCGTTGCAATTCCAAAATCAATAATTTTAACTTCTTTAGTCGATATATTATAAACAATATTAGCCGGATTTATATCTTTATGAATGATATTAGCTGCATGAATTTCTTGCAACCCAGCAGTTATTTTTATCGCTATTTCTAAAAATTCTTCGATCGTAAATTTACGCTCTTTTGCGATAATATCTAACGATCGCCCGCCAAAATCTTCAAAAGCAATTACTAAAGTATTTTGATATTTTTTTAGATCGTAAGCTGCGATAATACGATCGCTTTTTAAATTTTTGGTAATTTGATATTCTTGCTCGTATCTGGTTAGTTCTTCAGTACTAGGATAATTTGGGTTAAGAAATTTTAAGATAACCGGACGAGTAGTTTTTTGCTCAACTCCTCGATATACTAAAGAGTTATTGCTTTGATAGATGGGATCGAGGGTTTGATATCCACTCAGTTCGATCTTCATATGTTTGGTTTCGATCTTAGATGGGAAAACAAATTAAATTGTAGATCTATTTGTTGCTTCTGTCTTGCTGAGATCTCGACAATTTACCTAGTAATTATTAGCTTACTTAATTGATGCTACTTTTTACGACGATCTGGCTACTTTTTATTACTTTTGAATAATGAAAATCGATCTAAAAAAAAATAAACTAAGTATAACTAATTAAATCGATCGAACTTAATCCTATCAAGATCGATCTATTTAAATATTTGTTAATTTTTTAAAAATACTTTTTTGAAGCGCGAGAATAAGACATGAAAAATTTATTAGAAAGTTTATTAGCTCTAGCAATTGCTAGCATTAATCTTGCTAACTTTTCTCATAATAATACTAATAAAAAAAATAAGTCAGAACTTAGTAATTCAAGTTTGAGTTCAAAACAAAACATATTTACTAACAAACTTGCGATTAAAGCTAATAATTTGCAAATCTCTCCTCGATTTGATATAGGACAATTTATAACAGTCGAAGTTAGGGAACTTGACAAACAAACTAATCAAATAATCTCCAAACAAGAAGTTAACCAAGTCAAAAAAATCAGAGTTATTATCGAAATTGGGAACAACCAGCAAACAGACGTAGAAACAACCAAGGTTCAGTATTTAATCGCTTCAGTATTTCGAGAACTTTGGGTAGACGAAGACAATCTGATTATTTAATAAGTAATTATTATTAACAGATTAAAATTATCTAATATTCGAGACTTGAAAAACAGACTGCAGATCGAGAAAAAATCAATTACTCAAAGACTTCTAAGAACGCGCGATCGGTACAAAAGTATTGCAGTACTTTCTTAGTTCAATAAGTTTAGCAATATTAAAGTTTATGCTACTTTTTGCTACTTATTTCGAGAGAAATCTTAAAACAATCTTAAAAATAAGCTACCTTTTTAAAAAATATTGTAATGACAAGTGTAAATTTATTGTTTATAAAGGAATTGTAAGAGAATAAAACCCTTCTCGAACTAAATATCTTTTGTGACAGTATTCTTAAAAATCTTAATCTTTCGAGGAATTGGTTAAGAAATATTTCCTGACTTGACAATAAAGTAATTACAATTTTGAGATCGATTTGATAACAATTGAAAAATCGATCGGGACATTTTTCAATTCTTAGAAAAATTAATTTTAAACAAAAACAAGGCAAACATTAAAAATTAAAGCTTAAAATTTCAGCGAGAGCGGTGTTGAGGATTATACTCGTTCTCGGTATCGTGTAAATAATAAATTATTGGAGCAACAAAGATGACAAAATATTACTTTGTGCTAGCTTCTCAACGCTTTTTATTAGAAGAAGAACCTCTTGAAGAAGTTCTCAGAGAAAGAACTCGGGACTACGAAGACAAAGGCAAAGAAATTGACTTTTGGTTAGTTAAAGACCCTGCCTTTTTAGAATCGCCAGAATTTGCTGAGATTAAAGCTCAGTGTCCGCAACCTTGTGCTGCGGTGATTTCTACCGATCGAAATGTAATCGTTTGGTTAAAACTGCGCTTAGAATACGTCCTCAAAGGCGAATTCCAAGCTCCAAGCGATAGCATTCCCAATCCGATCGGGTCTTTGCAAAAAGTCTCTTAAGGGATTTGCTACTCAAAAGCTGGCAGAATCATTAAAGAAACACTTACCCCCAAAAGTAATCCAACCAATACTTGAAAGGGGGTGTGTCCCAATAACTCTTTGAGTCTTTCCTCATTCAAATCTCGATCGTGAAATAGTTCGTCGATCAGTTGGTTGAGTATTTTAGCCTGTTTTCCCGCAGCTTGACGAACTCCAGCAGCGTCGTACATGACGATGACAGCGAACAAACAAGCGATCGCGAATTCTGGAGAAGACCATCCTAAAGTCTGACCGATGCCGCAAGCCAAAGCTCCTACTAAAGCCGAATGCGCGCTCGGCATTCCTCCGGTGGTAAATAAATAGCTCAATTTTACTTTACCGTGTTTGAGCAGTTCGATCGCCAACTTAAATCCTTGGGCTATCAAACAAGCCGAAAGGGCCACTAGCAAAATTTTATTATCAAAAATTGTGGGTAATTGTTCCATCCTCTCTTTCTATTGCCTCAATAATCTCTAAATATTTTAAAAGCTTAAATTTATTAATTTTTGCGATCGACAATAAACTTAGCTAAAGCTTGTAAAGGTTCTGCTTTTTCTCCAAAAGGATTTAATTGTTCGATAGCAGAATCGATTAATTCTCTAGCTCTAACTTTAGACTCTTCCAAGCCCCAAATACTGGGAAAAGTCGCTTTTTGTGCCGCCAAATCCTTCCCAGCAGTTTTTCCCAACTCCTCATCGGTAGCGGTGATATCTAAGATATCGTCGACAATTTGAAAAGCCAAACCAATCTTTTGGGCGTATTGAGAAAGTCGTTCGATCTCATCTTCGTTTGCACCCGCCAAAATTGCCCCAGAAAGTACCGAAGCCTCTAATAAAGCACCTGTCTTACGAGTGTGAATGAAATTGAGAGTTTCAACGGAAATATCGGGTTTGCCTTCAGATTCTAAATCGATCGTTTGACCCCCGACTAAGCCCCAAGCACCTACAGCACGGCCCAAACGAATTATTACTCGTACTACCCGCTCTGGGGGCACATTTTTAGTTTGAGCGGCATATTCAAAAGCATAAGCGAGCAGGCCATCTCCGGCAAGAATGGCGATATTTTCGCCGTAAACTTTGTGATTGGTCAATTTACCGCGCCGATAGTCATCGTCGTCCATTGCAGGAAGATCGTCGTGGATCAACGACATAGTATGAATCATTTCTAAAGCGCAGGCTGTTGGCATCGCCATTTCTATAGTTCCGCCAGTCAATTCGCAAGCAGCCAGGCAGAGAATGGGGCGCAACCGCTTACCACCAGCTAAAAGCGAGTAACGCATCGCCTCATAAATTTTTTCCGGTTTGGCAATAGGAAGACTTTGCTCGAGAGCAACTTCTACCAAATGTTTGCGCTCTTTGAGATAGTTTTCTAAGCTGAATTCTAAAAATTGCTCCCCGTCGCTGAGTTTTTCGTCTGTCTTCACCATATTTCGATCTTTATTATCCAACGGACTGTTTTAATTATTACTCTACGCGTAACTCGAACCAAATAAAACTTTTTTTGAGAAATTATCCCTCTGAAATAGTATATAAAACAAAATATTAAATGTAATTGCAACGATCGAGCAGAAATTAACGCATATCATAATTTTGGTGTAATAAATTTCTTTTCGAGAGGCGATCGAGTAGCGGCAAATGAAACAAATTTTCGGCTTGACGGCACTAACCACAATAATTTTTGCACTTCACAGTCCCTCAGCCTCAGCACGACAAGAGCAATTGAGAGAAAATCTTTACTTAGCTTATCCGCCACCAAACCACCAAACTACCGCCGACAAAATTTTCTTTATCGGCAACGCCCCACCCCAAGGAGAAGTTTTAATTAACGATCGCCCGATCGATCGCAGCAAAACTGGCAATTTCGCCCCCTCCTTTCCCCTCGAAATCGGCGAAAATACCTTTACAATCAGCTATCAAGACGAAACCATCGCAGTTACAATAACTCGTCTTTCCGTCCAACCCAAAATCCCCGATCGAGTTGCTTTCGCCGAAAATAGCCTGACTCCAGCCAGAAATATTACCAGACTTCCCAACGAATCGATTTGTTTTAGCGCGATCGCTCCTCTCGATGCTAAAGTTTCGGTACGTCTCGGTTTTAAAACTATTCCCCTTTTACCCCAAACAGATGAAGTAGATCTTCCTCCTAATTGGGCGATTTACACCTCAGAAAATCAAAAAACTTATATCAAAATCGGCCAGTACAAAGGATGTACTAAAATATCCAGACCGGGTAATTGGGGCCGCCCTTTATTTCGACTCCGCAAAGACCGTCAAACCTTTACCAAAAGAGGCCCCGCATCAGTTACCATTCTCGCTGCCGATCGCCGCAATATTATCGAAGTTATTGCCGATGCTGGAGTAGCTAGAACCGGCCCCAGTACCACTTATTCTCGCCTCACTCCCCTACCTCGAGGTACTAGAGCCACCGTAACCGGAAGCGAAGGAGATTGGTTGCGTCTCGATTATGGTGCTTGGATAAAAGCCAGCGAAACTAAAATTCTCCCCGATCTGAGTCGCTCGCGATCGATTATTAGAAGTATTATCGCCAAACAAGTTAATAATTCTACTGAAATAGTTTTTCCTTTGCAAAATCCCGTGCCAGTCTCGGTCAAGCAAGGCGATCGCACTTTTACTTTAACCCTGCACAATACCACCGCTCAAACCGACATCATTCGCCTCGATGACAATCCTTATATCAAACGTCTCGACTGGGAGCAAATTAACCCGACAACTGTCGAATATACTTTTATCCTCAAATCAAAACAACAATGGGGCTACGATCTCAAATATCGCGGCCGAAGTTTAGTTTTGACCCTGCGACATCCTCCCCGAGTTTTATCTAGATCTAAGAATATAGGCTCTTTAAAGGGCATTAAAATTTTACTCGACCCCGGACACGGCGGCAAAGAACTCGGTGCGAGAGGCCCCACCGGATATCCTGAAAAGGAAGTTAATCTGATCGTTGCTAAATTATTGCGCGACGAACTCGAAAGTCGCGGCGCGATCGTTTATATGACTAGGGAGGAAGATCGATTCGTTTCTTTAGGAGATCGGGTTAATTTAATTAATACCGTTCGGCCCGCGATCGCCCTTTCAATTCATTACAATGCTTTACCCGATAGCGGTAACGCGATCGATACTCGCGGTGTGGGTATGTTTTGGTATCATCCCATGGCCCACGATTTGGCTGTTTTTTTAGAAAGTTATTTAGTTAAAAAGCTCGATCGACCCAGCTACGGAGTTTTTTGGAACAATCTCGCTCTGACTCGCCCCCATACTGCTCCTGCGGTACTTCTCGAATTGGGTTTTATGATCAATCCCGAAGAATTTGAATGGATCTCCGATCCCCAACAGCAAACTATCTTAGCCGTTTCTCTAGCTGATGCTTTAAGCGAGTGGTTCGCTACTGTCGATTGAAACCATCTGTCTTAGTTTATAATAACGATCGGCGAGTCACTACTTTCCTAATATATTTAGTTTTACTAAGGCAATAATTATAATCTTTTAATCTAAAATTATTAAGGATTATTACATTATGAGTAATTATCGGCTAAATAAATTTATTCATTTAATATCTATCTTTCGGTCGAAACCAGGAAAATATGGGTAGTTTGTCGTAAAAAAGGTTCGGTTTGCCATAATTCAAATTTCGATAGGATAGTGTAAACTCGTAATAAATATAGCTTATAAAAATTATCCAATTGTTCGATGATTTATTTAAAAATAAAGTTCAAAATATAACTGTAGGTAGATATTTCCTTGATGGGGAACGAAACTTACTAATTAAAGTCATTTAAAAAAAAGACTTAGTTCGTTTATTTAGTTATCAAAAAGAAAATAATATGTCTATTTGGACTGATACATTAGAAAAAGTTGTAAAATTCACAGTCGATAACTTAACCGCAGAAGAATCGGCAACCAGATATTACCAAAAAGCTCAAGAATTAAGAGCTAGAGGAAGATATGACGGTGCTTTAAGCAATTACGAAAAAGCGATTAATACCGACCCAGGAGTATATATATATTGGCACGATATGGGTTCTTGTTTGCTAGATTCAGAACGCTACAAAGAAGCAGTATTTTACCTAGAAAATGCTAGCAATCTAGAAACTAACGACGTATCAATTTGGAGTAATTTAGCATTCGCACATATTGGCTTACAAGAATATCGTAAAGCTAAAGAAGCAAGCGAAAAAGCAGTCGAGTTAGATCCAGAAAACCATCTTTGTTGGTCTACCTATGCTTTTTGTTACCAAAATTTAAAACGCTACGATCGAGCCAAAGAATCTTATCAAAGAGCGATCGATCTCGAAGGAAACAACCCCGAATACTGGAAAAATCTGGGTTTTTGTTGCGAAGAGCTAAAACAATATAAAAAAGCTTTAAATGCTTACAAAAAAGCCAAAGAGTTAGATCCAGAAAACCCAGAATATCTCCAACTGATCTGCGAAGCTCAAGATCGCTCCCATAAAAAGAAAAAAGGATTTATTTTTTGGTAAAAATAACGATCGAGGAGTTTACTTCTCAAAATGTTTATAAGCGGTGCGAGAAATCTTCTGAATTATAGTTCTCGCATCGTTCTCGTTTTGATAAGTATAGGGATGTTTTACCATAACTGCAGCCAAATAACGTTTACCGTTGGGCAGATCGATTAAACCAGCATCGGCGAGAATAGTGCCAATATCGCCAGTTTTATGGGCGATTACCGCACCTTTACCCAAACCTTGAGGAAGCAGAGTTTTCGTGCGAGTTTTTCTCATAATCCCAAAGAAACGATCGCGCGATCGCAAAGAAAGCAAATCACCACGCTCGACTAAAGCTAAGACATAAGCCAGATCGAAAGCACTAGTAGTATTAGTACCTTTTAAATCGGCCAGAGGATTATTAATAACGGTATTTTTCAATCCCCAACTGAGAAAGCGTTTATTTAAAACTTCCGCACCTCCCATACGCTCGATCAGCATATTTGTTGCGGTATTATCGCTGATAACAATAGTTTTAGTAGCCGTTTCCAAAGCACTAAATTGAGTCCCGGGTTTGCGATATTGCATCGATCCCGATCCGCCAGCGATCGCCTCTTTATTCATTGTCAGCATTTCATCGAGAGCGATTTTTCCCGCATCTACATCTTGAAAAAACGCCACTAAAATCGGAATTTTAATCGTACTGGCTGCAGAAGTTGCCGTATTTGCTTCTATATCTACATAACTACCGTCGTCGAGATCGAAAAAGAAAACCCTCGGTTGCATTTGCGGATGTTTACTGGCGATCGCGATCGCTTCGTGTTTTAGCGAAGTTAGTTCTCGATTTAAATTTAAACCGGGTATCTTACCTAATGAGGTTTCTTCAGTGGCGGCGATTTTTGGTGTTTCTGCTTCTAACGGAGGTGCTGAGGAAGTCAGATCTAAAGAAGATAAAATTGTCCCGGCGATCGCCCCCAACCCGACACCAACGATCGTCAATCGAATCCCATACAAACATACTTTCGTCCAAAATGGTAGTTCTGGACGCTTTTTTTTCCGCTTAATTGGGATTGTTTTGGCTTTTGTAGCCCGAGCTTTTGTTTTTTTGGGCTGACTTTTTGGCTCGAACTGAGGTGCTGGTAAATTTAGTTTTACGCTGCGATTTTCTGCTGGCAAGGGAACTATTTCTCGCTCGGTTATTTGTGGTTCTTCTTTTGCTATTTCCAAAGTAGTTGTTGGTTTTCTTACTACTGGAAATAATGCGATTTTACTCCCAGAGAGATCGGGAGAAGTCCGTTTTCGATCTTTGTTTGTTTTTCTTACAGCCATTGTTTTACCAGATTTTAGGAACGTTCTATACTTTTAGGTTTCAAGTGTTTTTGTAATCTTAAATACTTGCGCTCGACTTCACTTTTAATAGCTAAAACTTTACGGGGTATTAGGACTATATTTAACGCTCGAAGCTATATAAAAAAACAAAAATTAAAATGCTGTAAAAAAACTCATTTATTTCTTAAACTAACTAACGCTCCGCTCCTTCGGAATTAATTGCCCAATTTACCTGTCTGATAATACCCCGCAACATCGCTACTTCTTCGGAACTGAGAGAATTACGATTGTACAAACGGCGAAATTTTTCCATACGCGATTCTACAGTATGAGGATAAAGATAGCCAATTTTAAGTAACAATTGTTGTAAATCTTGATAATATCCTTCTAACTGTTCGATCGGCGCGGGAACGATCGCAGTTTTAGGGATTACTTCGGCCGAAATATTTGCTTGATACAATTCGTAAGCACAAACTGCAACAGCTTGAGCCAAATTTAAAGAAGGATATTCGGGATTAGCCGGAATGCAAACGAATCTTTGTGCGTATGCCAGTTCTATATTACTCAAGCCTCGATCTTCAGGGCCGAAAATTAAAGCAGATTTAAGATTATCGATCAACAACCAAGGTAAAGCGACTCGAGGGGTTTCTAAAGGAGTATTAACGGAGCGCGATCGAGCGGTAGTAGCGATCGCCCGATGATGTCCTTGTAAAGCTTTTTCTAAACTATCTACTACAATAGCCCTATCTAAAATATCGCCAGCGTGGACGGCCATCAATCGAGCCGAATTCGATTTAAAATCGCATTGGGGATTGACTAAAATTAAATTTGCTAACCCCATATTTTTCATTATCCGCGCTACCGAACCCACATTCAATTCTCCGGCCGGTTCGACTAAAATAATGCTGACTCGAGATAATAAATTATTATTCATTTTCAATTGGGTTGCGATACGGGTACAAAACCAGCAGTACCAGACTCGGGTATTTTATTTCTTTCCGTTTCAAAGATATAAAATTCTCCTAAATCGCGATCGGCAATAGGAATGCTTTTGCGTCTTAATTGACCCTTTATTTCTAAACCTGCGCCTTCTTGTGGCAGAAAATTTTTAGTAAATACCCAAATAGTACCAGTTTCGTCGGTAAGTTGATAAGCACCACTGTCAAGAAAAGCAATTCTCTCCCCAACAATACCTTTAACAGAAACTTTGCGATCGAGATTTTCTCCCTCTTTTACTTCGATTTCTTTAATTTGAGCGATATTTTTCGGGCCGAAGAAATTAAATAAGTCCGTACAAGCGATCGATCCTCCGAGCAAGAATGATACTATACCGATACGCAGTACTCGAAAATGAATAGGTTTCATAAAATTTACTTTTTAATATTATCGATCGATTTTAGCTGGAGTACTCGCCAAATCAATATCAACCTTGGGATTGTTTAACTATTTTACTCATGTCTTCTTTAACTGCTAAGATTTTAGACGGTAAAGCTTTAGCCAAAAAAATTCATCAAGAACTAATCGAGCGGATCGCAACTTTACAACCGCAAAAACAACGCCCCCCAGGATTAGCTGTTTTGATGGTAGGAGATAATCCAGCTAGTGCTGTCTACGTTCGCAATAAAGAAAAAGCTTGTGCAAAAGTAGGAATCGCTTCTTTTAATCGTTATTTTCCGGCCGAAACAACTCAAGAAGAGTTAGAAAAAGTTATCGACGAATTAAATCAAGATCCTCGAGTCGATGGGATTTTAATCCAGTTACCCTTACCCGAACATTTAGATCCGATCCCCTTGTTGTATCGAATTTTACCCGAAAAAGATGCTGACGGACTTCATCCTTTAAATTTAGGTAAATTAGTCCGCAAGGAAATCGGTTTGCGTAGCTGTACCCCGGCAGGAGTAATGCGGCTTTTGGACGAATATGATGTAGAATTATCGGGGAAAAGTGCTGTTGTCGTCGGAAGGAGTATTTTAGTTGGCAAACCTTTAGCTTTAATGTTGTTAGATCGAAACGCTACGGTGACGATCGCCCATTCTCGAACTCAAGATTTAGCCAAACTAACTAAAGAAGCCGATATCTTAATCGCAGCAGTAGGAAAAACGCAATTAATTACAGCCAATATGGTTAAACCTGGTGCTATTGTCATCGATGTCGGGATCAATCGCGCTGAAGGAAAAGATGGTAAATCTCGTTTAGTCGGAGATGTGGATTTCGATCCTGTTGCTGAGGTTGCTAAATATATTACCCCAGTTCCCGGCGGTGTCGGGCCGATGACTGTCGCCCTACTATTACAGAATACCGTAGAAAGTTACGATCGCAACGGCTGAATTTATTTTTCAAGGGAATAATTTTTTTTAATTGCTCTTTTTAAGAGCTATTTTTATTTAAAATTTAAATTAATTTTAACGATTATCTTTAAAAATATTACAAGTCTTGTATTTAGTTAAAATAACGATCTAGATTATAGTAAATAACTCAATAAAAAAATTAGCATGGTGAAATTGTGAGTCAAGATCGAGTCCAAAGCTCGACAATTAAAGAGCTGAATGACTGCGAACATAAATTACTAAACGTTCCTGGTTCGATCCAGCCCCATGGAATATTAATAGCATTAAAAGAGCCAGAATTAAAAATAATAAAAGTAAGCGATAATACAAAAGAATTTTTAGGCATTCCAGCCGAAACATTGCTGGAAAAAGAATTAGATCGGTTATTAAAAATAGATCGAATCGAAGCGATCGAAGATTTTTTGCAAGAAAAAATTGACAGCATTAATTATTTTAAAATTGAAATAACCAATTCAAACAAACAAAAATATTTTGACGCGATCGTCCAAAGAACGAAAACAGGAATTATCCTCGAACTAGAACCGAGAGCGACCCTTGAAGAAGCAAGTTTTTCGAGGTTTCATAACTTAGTAAAAGGCACGATCGGCAAAATAAAAAAAATAATTAACCCAAGAGAATTTTTACAGTCGATCGCCAAAGAAGTACAAAAAATTACCGAATTCGATCGAGTAACGATCTATAAATTCGATCGCTCCGGTGCGGGGGAAGTAGTTGCAGAAGCAAAGCGATCGCCATTATTATCTTATTTAGGCCTGCACTATCCTGCCACAGATATACCAACCCCAGCCAAAGAATTATACAAGCGCAACTCGATCCGCTTCATTCCCAACATCAACGCTCGAGCGGTGAAGTTGATACCAAAAGAAGATATTACCAACAGCGAACCTTTAGATCTGAGTTTATCGGTGCTGAGAAGCGTAGATCCTTGCTGCATTGAATACCATCAAAACATGGGTGTGGCAGCACTTCTAGTCGTACCTATAATTAAAGAACAAAAATTATGGGGATTGATATCAGCTCACCATCAAACACCAAAATATTTACCTTACCAAATTAGAACCGAGATCGAATTTTTAGGTAAGATCGTCTCCTTAGAATTAGTTCACAAACAAGCTCGATCGGAATTAGAATATGGAATTAAATTAAAATCGGTTCAATCTGAATTTGTCAAATCGATCGCCAAAGCCGATAATTTTAAAGATGCTTTAATTAATTTTCCCACTTATTTGCTCGATCTCGTCGGTGCTGAAGGAGCTGCTGTTTGTTTGGGAAATGAAATTAATTTATTTGGGGTTACGCCAACAACCGAAGCAGTCAACAAAATTATCGATCGAGCCGATAGCTGGATCGAAGAAAGTATTTTTAGTACCGATTCTTTAATAAAATTTTATCCCGAAGCAGAAGCGATTAAAGATACTGTTAGCGGTTTATTGATTTTGCGTTTATCTCAAATTCGCCGCTACTATATTTTATGGTTTCGTCCCGAAGTAATTACTCGAGTAACTTGGGCTGGAAATCCATACGAAAGGAAAAACGAAGAAAACGATAATCTGAGGCTATCGCCGCGAAAATCCTTTGAAAAATGGCTAGAAATTGTTAAATTTACCGCCATACCTTGGCAAGAATGCGAAATAGAAAACGCCCTCAACCTCAGAAACGCCCTCGTCAGTATTGTTATCAAAAAAACAGAGGAATTGGCCGAACTCGTTGAAGAATTAAAAACGCGCAACCAAGAATTAGATTTCTTTGCTTATGCTGCTTCTCACGATCTTAAAGAACCATTGCGAGGGATTTGTAATTATTTAACCTTTATGCTAGAAGATTACGGAGAAGTACTCGATCGAACTGGTAGACAAAGGTTAGAAACTTCGATCCGTCTTGGAGAGAGGATGGAAACTTTGATCGATACTTTATTTAATTTTTCTCGACTCGGAAAAGTAACATTAAAGCGAGAACTAACAGATTTAAATCAATTAATAGATCGAGTCATCGAAGTATTCCGCGCTAGCAAACGAGGAACTGATTTTGAAATTCGCATTTTAAAACCTTTACCGCAGATCGAGTGCGATCCGGTTTTGGTCGAAGAAGTCTTTACCAACCTCTTAGCTAATGCCTTTAAATATTACGATAAGCCGCAAAAATGGGTTGAAATCGGTCATTATCTCGAAGAACCCGGTCGATATGTTTTTTACGTCCGCGATAATGGGATCGGCATTCGCGATCGGCACTTAGAAACTATTTTTAGACTCTTCAAGCGACTTCATCCGCAAAAAAAATATGGTGGTGGTACTGGTGCTGGTTTGACGATCGCCAAAAAAATTGTCGAACGACACGGGGGTAAAATTTGGGTCGAGTCCGATTACGGTCGAGCTTCTACTTTTTACTTTACTTTACAATCGAGAAAATTTTAAGAATTATTTAGTTTTATTGCGCCCAGTTAAAAATTAATATGTGTTTTGAATCTAACTTTTTAACTTGACTCGATGACCACAAAACTTGACGAACCTTTACTGATCGTCGAAGATAGCGACGAAGACTTTGACGTAATCAGACATTTAATGCAAGAGATGGTGGTGGAAAATCCGATCTATCGTTGCGAAGATGGCGACCAACTCTTAGATTTTATTTACCAAGAAGGGCAATATGCAAATCCCGATTTAGCACCTCGTCCTTCAGTTATCTTACTCGATCTCAATTTACCCGGTACTGACGGCCGCGAAATACTCGATCTAATCAAACAAGATCGCCAATTTAAAGAAATTCCGATCGTTGTTTTTACCACATCCTCCAATCCCAAAGATATTGAATTTTGCTATCAAAAAGGTGCAAATGGTTATTTAATTAAGCCGATGGCTTTTAGCGATTTTGAAAAAATCGTTCGTGCATTTGTAGATTATTGGCTGGCAGCAAATATACCACCGAGAGATAATTTTAAAATTAAATAGTCGCTCTAAAACAAAAAAACATCAAATAAAATAAAAAATAAAAAATATACTAAATTAATTGAGATATTATTTAAATTAATTTAAGCTACTTTTTCGATTTTCGCGATCTGTGAGATACTTAAATTTATAAATCGCTGATTTTACTGCTTCCAGTTCTATGACGAACGAGAGAAAGATACTGATCGTCGATGATTGCTTAGAAGATCGAGAAATATACAGTCGATACTTGCGCAAAGATTTAGACCGATCTTACCAAATTATTGAAGCAGAGTTAGCTGAGGTGGGGCTTAGTTTATGTCAGAAGTTTCAATGCGACTTGATTTTGCTTGATGTAAATTTACCAGATATGGACGGCCTCGAATTTCTGATCGAATTGAAACGCCAAAATTTAAACCCCCCTCCGGCGATCGTCCTCACCGGATCTAACGACCGAGAAATAGCCGTACAAGCAATGAAAAATGGTGCTCAAGATTACTTGGTAAAACATAATTTGCAGCCCGATATTCTTCAATTAGCAGTACGCAGCGTTATTAAGAATTTTCATTTAGAAACTCTGCTCGGTAGATATCACGAAAGACAGCGTTTAATCGCAACTACAGCCTTAAGAATTCGCCAGTCTTTAAATTTAGAAAAAACTCTCAAAACTATCGTTACAGAAGTACGTCAGCTTTTACAATGCGAGCGGGTTTTATTGTATCAGTTTATTGCCAATAAAAAAGGCAAAATAGTCGCACAATCAGCAGATCCTAATTGTAGTACTTTAACCCTCGATTTTCTAATTCAGCAGATCCAAAAAGACTTCGAAGAAAAACACAAATTAGAGCGAATAAAAACCA
>CAYWIH010000006.1:0-70015 GCA_964458305.1 uncultured bacterium
AATAAATTATTTGATTATTAATATTTATTGAAAACATAATAATAAATTTTAGTTTGACATTTTTCATTAAAAATGTATTTTGACAATTAGTAGGACGGTTTGAGTCACTTTTTTTTGTTTTATAAAAGTAATTTAAATAACGGTAACCCCTTATTATCACATGCTTATGCTGTAATTTAAAATATATTTATGTCATTTTTAGTTATTGTCGAAATAGAAAATAAAACTTGAAACAAAAACGGATTTATAGTTAAAAATATCAAATAAAAATCCGGCATTAAGCCGGAAAACAGACAATTATCGTTCTTCGATCGGAATGTAGGGAACGTTTCGATCGCCTTGATAAACTTGGGTAGGGCGGAAAATTTTATTAACTTCTAATTGTTCTTTCCAGTGAGCCAACCAACCAGCTACGCGAGCGATCGCGAAGATTGGCGTAAACAAATCGCTCGGTATGCCCAACTTACGATATACTAAACCAGAATAAAAATCGACATTGGCATAAATACCTTTATGTCCTAAATTTTCTTCGACAACTCTTTCTAACTCTTGTGCGATGTCGTAATATTCGTCCCGGCCGGTTTTAGCAAATAATTGCTCGACCAACTTTTGGAGTACGATCGCCCTGGGGTCTTTGACTTTATAAACCCGATGTCCGAAGCCCATAATTCTCTTTTTCTTAGCGATACATTCTTCTACATAGGATCTAACGTGAGCTACAGTACCAATTTCTTGTAAAACCTTTAATACTTCTTCGTTTGCTCCTCCGTGTAAAGGGCCGGCCAGAGTACCGACAGCAGAAGCAACAACTGCATAAGGATCTGTTAGAGTTGAGGCTGTGACGCGAGCAGAAAAAGTCGAAGCGTTCATAGTATGTTCTGCATGAAGGATCAAACAGATATCAAAAATTCTTGCTTCTAGAGGATCTGGCACTCTTTCTGTAAGCATATACAAAAAGTTAGCCGCATAATCTAAATCGTCGTTGGGTTGAACCGGATCGTTACCCTTTCGCATTAATTTAAATGCAGCGATTATTGTCGGCATTTTCGCAATCAATCTGACTACTGCTTCGCGTATGTAAGCAGGATCTTCGAGATCGCGACGGGAGTAAAATAATCCTAGAGCTGCGGCCGAAGTTTGTAAAGCATCCATTGGGTGGCCGGTTTCGGGAAAGCATTTCATCATATCCCTAATGCGGTATTTAATCCGACGATGGTAGCGTATTTCCGTTTCAAACTCGAGTAATTGCGATCGAGTCGGAAGTTTACCCCAAATAAGCAAATATGCTGTTTCTAGAAAAGTACTTTTTTGAGCTAATTCTTCAATTTTAATCCCGCGATATTCGAGAATTCCGTTTTTCCCGTCTACACTACTAATACTAGATTTAGCGGCAGGAATTCCTTCTAAACCTGGTTGATATTCGCAAGCTAGCGTTACCATATCTTTACCTTTAACTTGAAGATAATCTTCTGAGGATAACTTACCTTAAAAGTTAGCGGCGAACTATTTTTTACCAAAAACCTTTACTATAGAGATTTTGTTATTAATTAAAGCAGCCATTTGGGAGATGTTAAGAGAAATAACTCGCTTTTTCCGATTGGATTTTCTAGTTTTGAGATTCTTACTCCGATCGTACCTGCTTTTTTAAGTATGAGTTTTCCTTGTATTCTTCCTGTGACTAATAGTTCCGTCCAGTTTCCTAGATCTGGCTGATGACCGACTAAGGCGATTGAGTTATCCTTTTCTCTTTTATTATACCTGGGTTGTAAATACCAATCGATCCATCCTTGAATATCTTTTCCTGGGGCTAATGGGGGGAATATTTCTACTTTTGCACTCAAACCTGCTTGTTGTAAAATTTCTGCTGTTTGGGTGGCTCTTAGTAAAGGACTGGTTAAAATTATTTCAAAATTTAAACCAATTTCTACTAAGCGTCGTGCGACTTTGAGAGTTTTTTTCCTGCCAAGATCGCTTAAGGGCCTTTTTGCGTCGTTTGTCTCTAGATCTCGCTCGACGGCGATACCGTGGCGAATTAGGTATAATTCCATCGAGCTAGGCTTGAATTACTTTATCTTCTGGAGAGATCGAAGCTAGGAGTTTTTGCTTAATTTGAGTGTCAAAAACTTCCCATTTCAGTTTGGCGTATTCAGATCTTTTATTGTAACCGCTTAAAAAGTCCACCGCTATTTCAAAGCCTCCGGCCATATACCTTCCTCCACCGAAAAACTTACCTTGAAGATCCTTACCTAAAGCTTTTTTAATAAATTCATCTGGATCTAATGTTATTTTATTAGTCCTTAAAGAGCCGACCACCAATTCTATTTCTTCGTTTTTATCGTAAACTATGCCGTAGACTACTGCAGTGTGAATATTTTCTTCTGTTACTAAAAAATCTGCTGCTTGAGGTATTGCATCTCGATCTTCGTAGCGTAAGTAACCCACTCCCGCAATCGAAAAGTTATTTTGAATGATGCGGTTTTGCAAACTTTGAGCGATCGCTTCCATGACGCGCGGCGATCGAGCCGAGCCTAAGATTGCTTTAAATAATTGGGGGTCGTAAAATTTACTTAAATAGGCTGCTGCTAAATATTCTTCTTCTTTTGCTTGTAATAACTGATTGGTGTCCGATCGCAAGCCGTGCATTAAAGCTGTGGCGCATTTGATATGTTTGCTGTTGTTGCGGTCTAATTTTAATAATCCTCCTTCTATGTATTGAGTTAGTATTGTTGCTGTGGCTCTGATATGCCCTCGCAAGTCGATAAATTCCGCTTTTATTTCTCCTTGCTTGCTATGGTGGTCGATAATTGCGATTGTCGGGATTTTAGCTCTTTCGATCGCTTTCATGATATCAGAGTTCGTTCCTTGGGTATCTATTAATACGCAACCGTGATATGATGATAAATCGCGATCCTTAATATCTTGTAAATCCCAACGACTTGCTGGCAATCCAGTCAATCTCATCAAGGCAATATTTTCTTGATGGGAGATAGTGCCGCCATAAACTATATCGGCTTCAATTTTATATTCTGCTGCTATGAGTTTGTAGGCCCAAGCACTCGATAATGCATCTGGATCGGGAAAGTCTTGGATAGCAACTAGTTGCCGCTGTCCCCTGCGATCGATTAGTATTTGTTTTAATTTGCTTATTTTATCCTCAATACAAGATTGACAATCTCCAGCTAATGCAGTTTTACTCCGATCTTTATCGGTACTTTCTGATTCTGGAACGTTTTCCTTTAATTCTTTAGTTATTGAGTTGTTTCCTAAAGAATTGTTAATCTGAGCTGACATTTTTTTCCTTTCATGGTTCTGATACCTCCAATGTTAAATGCCGATCGTGTATTTTCTCCATTCTTGATTGAGATTTCCTCTGGTGTGTTTTACTATCTCAAAGTGAAGGCTGCTGTAAGGTCTTCTAGGCTGAGATCTTAAGCTTAAACTGGCTTCTTTTGGGGTGCGGTTTCCTTTTTTGACATTACATCTGACGCAGGCTGCTACTAGATTTTCCCAGCTATCTCCTCCGCCTCGAGAACGCGGTATGACGTGGTCTAAAGTTAAGTTATCTCCTTTGTATCCGCAGTATTGACAAGAATGACGATCTCTTTCTAAGATATTACGGCGAGTTAAAGGAATTTCTTTGTAAGGTACTCTAACGTAGTACCGGAGTCTGATCACCGTCGGTAAGGGAAATTTCGAGTAAACTTCGATTCCGTTATGCTCTAATCTTTCGGCTTTTCCTTTGAGCAGCAATACTACGGCTCTTCGCCAACTTGTTATATTTAGCGGTTCGTAGGACGCGTTTAGCACTAAAACTTTGCCCATTTTTATTAAAAACCAGTGTATTTTATCCCAGATATTAACACACGTTAGTATTCTTTTGTATTTTGTTTTTTTCTTTCAGCTTACTTTAGTGACAAATTTTTTAATTTGAGTTATAATTAAAGGTTAAGATTTTTTATCGGCCGATCGAGATCGCATTATCAAGCAAAACTAGAAAAACCACCCTCTGGGGGAACATCTTGAAGTCGACCGTTACCGACAGCTAAAATAGCTTCAGAGAGGTCGAGATCGCCAGTATATAACGCTTTACCCACAATTACCCCAGTTACACCGATCGGCTCGAGAGCGAGCAAACTGAGTAAGTCTGTCAAACCACTTACCCCACCCGAAGCGATAACTGGTATTTCGACAGCTTCAGCCATTTCTCTCAAAGCTGGTTCGTTAACTCCCGAAAGAGTGCCATCGCGATGAATATCAGTATAAATTATTGCCGCAGCTCTGGGAAATTTTTGAGCCAATTCTACAGCAGTTATTTGGGAAGTTTCTAACCAACCTCTAGTTGCTACTTTACCGTCTCTTGCATCGATTCCGATCGCAATTTTCCCGGGAAATTCTGCTATAATCTCTTTGACTAGTTCCGGTTTTTCTACTGCTATCGTGCCGACGATGGTTGTGGCTACTCCGAGGTCTAATAGTTGGGAAATACTAGTCCGATCGCGCAATCCTCCCCCGACTTGTACGGGTATAGAAATATTTTGGGCGATCGCTTCTATAGTTTTGTAGTTGGTTGTTTTTCCTGCTTTAGCCCCATCTAAGTCGACTACGTGGATTCTTGTCGCGCCGAGATTTGCCCATTTTTTAGCTACATCTAGGGGGTTATCGCTAAATATTTGCGAGCGATCGTAGTCTCCTCGATACAATCTGACGCATTTTCCTTCTAGTATATCTATTGCTGGAATTACTTCCATAATTTCCTTTTTACTTGGACAGAGATTATTTTTGACGCGCTGTCGATCGAATTTTAATCTAAACAGCGCGCCATTATTTTCGTTTTTGTTTTAAATTATAGATATTTTTAAGAATTTGCTTCGTCGATAACTCCCAAACGCAATGCAATATGTTCTGATTTGTTGAGTTCTTGAAAATTATTTCTGTGCATCACTTGAGAATTGTCCCACAAAACTAAATCCCCTGGTTGCCAAACGTGGGAATAAATTGGCGTGCAAGCTATTATTAACGATAGCAGTCGCTGCCAAAATTCTTTAGCTTCTTTTTTTCTATGTTTCATTCCCACTAAGGTGGCAGTTTCTTCCCCTAAATACAATCCTTTTTTGCCATTTACTTTATGAGTCGAGACGATCGGATGAATTTTTTCATGTTCGTCCGGGCTATCATTTTTAGCAGATTCGATCGAGTTTGGATGTTCTAAATACATCCTGTCTAATTGTCTTCTTATGCTATCATCTAAATTATTGTAAGCTGCTAGTAAATCGATAAAATCTGTAGTGAAAGGATATCCTTTTTGACCTGGGGAGGAAGTTTTTACCCCATAAACCATTACTACATACAAAGAATTCAGCCCTAATTCTTTAGTTTCAGATAAGCTATCTTTGGCTTGATGCCATTTACGATTAGACTTGTCTATTTCCTGCGCGGTCGGACTTTTGGTATTTCCTAAAATATTTACTCCCGGACTTTGTAAGTTCGGATCTATTTCTGGATCTATTTCGATTGCTGGTTTGCCAAAAATGCGATTTCCAAAAGTTTTTGCGGCAAATTCTCTTAATTCTGATGCCTTAACATTTTGCCTTTTAATTATTACTACCCCTCTTTGCCAAAGGGCTTGTTTTAATTGTTTGATTTGTTTGCTTGTTAGATTGTTAATATTGCAGCCTTCTAATACCTCCACTCCGAGTCGCGAATGGTTTTTTCTTACTGGCTTTTCTTGACTATTTAAAGCTACTGTCATTTTTAATTATTAAAATAGATCTTATGATTTTATATTACATAGAGGATTACCATACTGAATCAAAATAGTAGAGTTATTTTCTATTCCTATTTCAATTTTTGTTTTTAAACTTTTCTTTAGAAACAGTTCCTACCTAAGATCGAGGTAATCATCTAATAATTCGAGATAGATTTTAGGGTTAAGATGTAACCGCGAGGCTTTCTCGACCTTAAATCTTAGAGGAGTTAATATTTACTGCTCTAGACTGATTATTGTTATAGAGTTTGTTTTCTCTCCTTCAACTAGTATATCTAAAAGTTTCAGTAAATATTTTTTTCTTTTTAGCGTTGTCGGATCTAAATTCTTTGTCCCAAGCTGCCTCCAGAGAATCTTTTGCTTTAGAGATTCTAACTTTAGACAGAGGATTTGAGGATAATTAGTTAACTTAAATTCATTTATAGATGGGATCGATCGCTTTGAGGATAAGTTAAGTTACATTTTAGGAAGTGAGAATCAATTTAGGAACTGGCAAGACTAACATCATTTGCAGGGAAACTTTGGTAGTTGCCGAGTAAAACTCAAGCAATAAAATGTTTAAATTTAATTGATAATTAAAACTGCTTGCTCTTTGAGTTAGGAGTTTTAAGTACCCGGAATTAACTCAGAAACTATTTTAAAACGAACGTGATTGATTGCTAAATCGCCAAAACTAATTGTACTTTTAGTTAAAGGTTCACCTTTGCTAGCGAGAGATTCAAAAGAAATATCTTTGGCTACTTCAGCATGGTACCATGCCAAACCCATAAAGAAGCGAGTCGGATAGGGGCCGCCTTCATAAAGATCGTCGGGATTCGATTCCATTGGCAACCAACCGAACCCGGGCAAATAAAATTCCATCCAGACGTGGTTAAAATCGGGTTGAAGGGGGATATTTTGGCGATCGGGTGTTAGGGGACATTTATAGCGTCCGACGGTGCGAGAAGGGATGCCATTCAAGCGAGCAAGTGCTAATAAAACCCCCAAATATTCACCGCAAGATCCGACACCGCGACGTAAAACTAGATCTGGGGTATCGATGTGGGGTTTAATTGCATAGGAGAGGCGATCGTAAACATAATTGCGGATCGAATACATTTTCCGCAACAAGTTTGTTTCCGAACCTGTCGCTTCAGAAGCGGCCCTCAAGATAATATCGGTATTCATGGCTAAGTTATCGTTATCTTCGAGGTATTGCTGTTGAAATTCTGGGGATAATCGGGGTAAATTTTCGCAGTCTCGAGGAGCGATCTGATATTTAATACTCCAGACTTCTAAAAGTGCTTTCCAGCCAAAAATATAGCGATCGCGCGAGTCGAAGCGATCGAATTTAAATACGGCTACTCTTTGGCCGTTTTGAATTTCTTCTGTAAAAGGAAGTCCGACTGGTTCGATTTTTCTAATTTTTTGCCGAGGAGTTTCTGCTGGTAGGGCGATCCGCCATTCTAAATCTTCTATTTCGACCGGATCTAACGGGGATATTTCTTCAGTGTAGATCATTTCGATTAAATAACCGTTAGAGAGGGCGTATTTTTTTTCTGGATAATATTTAAAATAAAGGGGATGTACGAAAGTTCGATCGCGGTATAAAAGTTCTTTTTCTGTTTCTACATTGGGATTGTCTCTAATATAGGCTTCGCGATCGGCATAAGCTACGTAGAGGGTAAGTTCTGCGGCCCGATCGCCATAAAAAGCCAAACCAGTTGGAGACTCGTAAGGAGTTAAAACGCTAAAAATAGTTGCTCCGGTAGCGCGATCGAGACAGTAAACGGTTTGTTCGATATGATCTGCGAGCCAAATTTCTTCTTCTTTGACTGTAATGGTTTCGTTACCGATACCGGGGGTATAAAAGTGAGTAATTTTGTTAGCAGTATCGCGATCGAAGACTAAAATTTTCCCAGATCTTTGCGAAGTAGCGTAAACGGTAGAATCTTTAACTGCGACTCCGTCGATCGGATCGGATAACCGGACAAATAGTTCTGTTTTACCAAAAATACCAGCTTTAAAACTACAATAATAAATACTATCCCCAGAGGCATACCAAAGTAGATCGTCGACAAGATCTAAATCGGTCGCTCCCACGAACTCAGACCAATTATGATTGTTTAAGATTTTAGTATTATCGGTGAGAGGATCTATTTCTAAGAGATAGCCGTTAATAGAATCGATCGCCAGCAACTTATTTGTTTTAAAAGCAATACCTCGCAGCGAACAAGCAGCGATCGGTCTAATAGTTCTTATTTCTAATTGATTTTGGCTATTCTTATCTTGCATTTACTTGTCGATCGGCAACGATCGATCCAGATACCCGACATAAGCTTTAAGTATATAAGAATACAAAAAGATCCGAAAAAATTTAAATATCAAATTAAGCAATTAAATAAAATTAAAGCAACGATCGCCACAGAAAGAGCCGATCTAGCCTTAAGTTACTCAAAAGACTCATTCAAAAACAAGATAAATCAGTCGTGACTCAAATACTACCTACCCCAACCACCAGCAACTCGAAAGAATGGCATACCCATAAAGTCGATCGAACTCTAGAAATATTAGAATCAGATCGCAAAAAAGGCTTGAGTGCAACTGAGGCCGATCGGCGACTGGAAATTTACGGCTCTAACGAATTAAAAGAAAGTGGAACTCGCAGCAATTGGCAGATCTTAATCGATCAGTTTAGTAATATTATGTTACTGATGCTGATCGCGGTGGCGATTGTTTCTGGAATTTTAGAAATAGTTAATTTAAGAAGCGGTCACAGTACGGGGGGTTTTCCTTTTAAAGACACGATCGCGATTATGTCGATCGTAATTTTAAACGGATTGTTAGGTTACTTACAAGAAACTCGCGCCGAAAAAGCCTTAGCCGCGCTAAAAGCGATGTCTTCGCCTAAAGTACAAGCAATTAGGAACGGACAAAGAAAGGTTTTAGAAGCAAAACAAATCGTCCCTGGAGATATTATACTGCTCGAGGCCGGAACTCAACTTTGTGCTGACGGACAAATAATCGAAGCCTCTTCGCTACAAATAAGAGAGTCGGCATTAACCGGAGAAGCGCAAGCCGTTAGTAAGTATATTAGCCCTCAAGGACTCGATCGCGATACTCCCCTGGGCGATCGCCATAATATGGTTTTTAGCGGTACTGAGGTGGTTAACGGTAGGGCTAAAGCGGTGGTGACGAGTACCGGGATGGAAACGGAGTTGGGTAAAATTGCCCAAATGTTGCAGTCTGTTAAGGAAGAAGAAACACCCTTGCAACAAAGAATGACCCAACTGGGGAACGTTTTAGTTACCGGATCGCTGATTTTAGTTGCTTTTGTGGTGGTTGGCGGGACGATCCAAGCGGGTAATTTTAGTCGCCTTCAAGATTTGGTTGAAGTATCTTTAAGTATGGCTGTGGCTGTAGTACCGGAAGGTTTGCCTGCGGTAATTACTGTTACTTTAGCATTGGGAACGCAGCGCATGGTCAAACGTCACGCTTTGATCCGCAAACTTCCTGCAGTAGAAACCCTAGGATCGGTTAATACGATATGTTCCGATAAAACTGGCACTTTAACCCAAAATAAAATGGTGGTTCAGGAAATAGTCACTTTAGAGGATACTGTAAAAGTAACTGGAGATGGTTATAATCCTGAAGGAGAATTTTTAGATCGTTACGATCGACCGATAAAAACCAGCGATCGCCCGGAATTACAAGTTTTGTTAGTCGGTTGCATTTTGTGTAACGATGCTTTACTAGAACAAAAGCAAAATAAATGGGATATTATCGGCGATCCGACTGAAGGTGCTTTGTTAGTTTTAGCAGCAAAAGCTAATTTAGTTCAAAATGCAGTTAACTATCAGTTAGAAAGAGTTTGGGAATTTCCTTTTTCCTCCGAACGCAAACGAATGAGCGTTATCTGTCAGAAAAAATCGGGAGTCGATCGACCTATTTCTGAATTTAGCATCCAAGATTCTCCTTTTATAATGTTCATTAAAGGTTCTCCAGAAATAGTTTTAGAACGTTGTTCTTACTATAAAATCGGCAACAATACCCTGAGTTTGACTGAAGAAATTCGCCGCGAAATTATTAATAGCAATAATAATATGGCCGGTCGCGGCTTGCGGGTTTTAGGCTTTGCTTACAAACCTTTACAAAAAATTCCGGCCGGCAAACCCAAAGCAGCCACAGAAAGAGAGATCATTTGGTTGGGTTTGGTTGGCATGATGGACGCACCCCGATCGGAAGTAAAAGCTGCCGTCAGAGAGTGCAAAGAAGCCGGAATTAGGACGATAATGATTACTGGCGACCATCAACTAACAGCTAAAGCGATCGCCGCACAATTGGAAATATGTAACGATAATGCTTTAGTTTTGACAGGAAGGGAACTACAAAAGCTTTCTCAAAGCCAACTAGAACAAATGGTCGATCGGGTTAACGTCTATGCCCGCGTTTCTCCAGAACACAAACTCCGCATCGTTCGCGCATTACAAAAGCAAAATAATTTTGTTGCCATGACTGGAGATGGGGTTAACGACGCACCAGCCCTCAAACAAGCCGATATCGGGATCGCAATGGGCATTACCGGAACGGATGTAAGCAAAGAAGCGAGCGACATGGTACTACTTGACGATAACTTTACCACAATTGTCGCCGCCACGGAAGAGGGTCGCGTAGTTTATAGCAATATTCGCCGTTTTATTAAATACATTCTCGGCAGTAATATTGGTGAAGTAATAACAATTGCAGCAGCTCCTTTATTAGGCCTTCCTGACGTACCTTTAACCCCTTTACAAATACTGTGGATGAACTTAGTTACCGACGGTTTACCGGCCTTAGCTTTGGCTGTCGAACCAGCATCACCCGATGCAATGTGTCGTCCTCCTTTTAGTCCGAAAGAGAGTATTTTTGCTCGCGGTTTGGGTTATTATATCGTGCGAATTGGCATTATATTTTCTGTCTTTTCGATCGCATTAATGTTATGGTCTTATCGCAATTCTTCTGGCGATCCTGAAAGTTGGAAAACGATGGTTTTTACTACTTTATGCGTCGCGCAAATGGGTCACGCGATCGCGGTTCGATCGGACAATCGTCTAACTTTCCAAATGAATCCTTTGTCTAATCCCTATTTATTGGCTGCGGTTGTTGTGACTACGGGTTTACAATTTATGTTAATCTATGTCGAGCCTTTACGTAACTTTTTCGGTACGACTGTTTTAACTGGCGAAGAGTTAATTGTTTGTTTGATTTTTAGCAGTTTTATGTTCTTCTGGGTCGAGTTAGAAAAGTGGTTTATTAATTGGTTTAATTCTAAAAAATAAACTCTCAAATATTTTTGAGAAATCTTCTTAAAGCTCGAATTTTAAAATCCCCAAGTTTATAGCTTGGGGAAATTTACATTAATAAGATTAATTCATAATATTTACTTCTGTTGCTTCGATTTCAATTTCTTCTGGAGTCGGGTCTCCTTCTTTTTCTGCTTCTCCTTTATGTTCTAATTCTAAACTTACTACTCCTAAAACTTCGATTTTAGTCCCCGGATCTAGTTCCATATTTAAATCGTCAATTTCAACCGTGATTTCTCCGGTTTCATCGGATATAATATATTCATCTTCTCCGGGTTGTTGTTCGATTACAGTCCCATATATGAGAACTTCTGCCCCATCTTGAGGATCGCTCAAAATTTCAGTAATGCTTATTTTTCCCTTATCGGCTAAAGCAGATAATGCGATCGAAAAACTACCAATAGTTAAAGCGGATATAGTACAGATTTTCCACCAAGATTTCATAAATTTACCAAAATAAATTTAAACAAAAGTTTATAAAGTAATATTACTATAAATTTTTGCCAATTCGATAATTTTTTTTCTGCTTCTTTAAAATCCTTTTAAAACATCCGTTTTAGCCACCAAGTTGGTAATGTACTTGACTTTTATCGATCGCATTTTGTTTTTCGATCGAAATAAAATTTCCAGTTTTTAGTAATTTTTCTCAATTAGTAGAGAGATCGTGCTTCATCCCCTTTGAAGAAGTTAGAAATCAGAATAATATTTCCCGATAATTAGTTAGTAATTCTGAAGCAATACGACTTTAATTTGTTGATTTTTGAAAACTTAGATTTCATTAAAAATATTTTAATTTTTCTCGATCGTTATGCTTTGTTCATTCTAATTGCGATCGGGCTTTATTTTTTCCTATATTTAAAAGCAAACACAAAATTATTACATTTAAAATTACACCCACTGAAATCATTCCATTGTAAAATTGGATTACAAAGTTAGCTACATTTGAAATCAAAAAAACATAAAAGCCCCATTTTTTCCCTTTTAATATAGCTACAGACCAAACTAAATTTAAAAAACCAAAAAACAAACCACAAAGAGAATTCAAAGTAGGATCTGTATTATTATAGGTGTTTTTAAAAGTCATTCCCGATATTGAACTATTATAAATATCGTAACTATTTAAATTATTTACTAACATATATGCGTAAAAGATTATAGAAATCAGATTATATGCAATCGTGCAAATTAAAAATAAATTTAGCAAAGTTGGCATTTTTTTGTTACTCATAATCACCGATTATTAATGTTAAGATTGATAACTTATTGGCTAGCAATAAAAAACAGTTTAGGGTTAAATAATCAAATAATAAATGACTGGAGTAAGCTGTATCGTCTATCTCGAGATAGATTGACATATTATTCGTACAAAAATTAGGTTTGCTCGCCTGATTACTAAATCGAGGGTTTCAAGATTAACAATTTAACTTACCAATTTAGTTTAAAGCAGTTGAAATAAAGGTTAGGACATTTAAGATTGGCAAAAGGTTTAAATATTAAGGATTATCCCTCTTCCCTCTTCGCAACTTCGCTTCTTGCTTCTGCTATAAAGCGATCCTCTTGTTATTAAGAAAATGAATCTACTTTTAAAGTTCATCAAACAGCAGTTTTAAACAAGTAAGGATCGAAATAATAATTAAGTAGCACTTGAAAAATCTTCTTATTATGGTTCTGTTTCTGGTAAAAGTACTCGACAATAACCGATAAGTTGTTCGATGCGATCGCAAACTGTTTTTAACCTCTTTTGACGGGTAGCTGGTTGACGAGCCGATCGTAAAAAAATAATATCGTTTTGTAAAAGCCTGATAGCGCGATTAATTTCGGTTTGAACCGAGAGCCAGCGAGAGGCGATCGCCCCATCTAAACCCTCTTCTGTCAAGCTCAGAGCGCGAGTCTGAAAAATTTCCTTAACCAAAGCATATTGTTTTTCTAAAGAAGCAAGATCTAAATTGTCAGCCGTGCTAAGATTTTGTAACTTTAGTAAGGCGTTTAAAAGTTGGCGATAAATGCGATCGTGCTGTAGTGGTAACATTTGTAACGAGTTTAAGTTAAAATTATATAAATAATATTGCTTTTATATTGAAACTTGAGGTAAGTAAAATCTACCGCTCGAGTTGTAATCGATAAAACTGCTGTTTTACAACAAATAATAATAATTTATTTACCGCTATTGAAAAGAATCAAGAATCTGCCAAAAATCAGCAACAGCGGTTTTTATACTTCTAAAGAAACACCCTCCCATCTACTAAACTCACTTCCGTCGATCGAGCATGAACCCATTATCTACCCTCAAAGAGCCTCAAAAAATTGAATTTCAGATCCCCGAATGGCTAGGGGAATGTTTTCAAGAGCAAAAAAGAGATTGCCACAATGAAGATAATAATCTAATTTGTCGCGCCTTTGAATTCGCTTACGAGTTACATAAAGAACAGTATCGCAAATCGGGAGAACCTTATATAGCTCATCCGGTTGCTGTTGCTGGTTTATTGAGGGATCTAGGAGGAGATAGTACCACGATCGCGGCCGGTTTTCTCCACGATGTTGTCGAAGATACCGATGTCACCACCGAAGAAATAGAAGAGCGTTTCGGTTGCGATGTGAGATTGTTAGTAGAAGGTGTTACTAAACTATCTAAATTCAATTTTTCCAGCAAAACCGAACGTCAAGCAGAAAATTTCCGCAGAATGTTTTTAGCAATGGCTAAAGATATTCGGGTGATCGTCGTCAAATTAGCCGATCGCTTGCATAATATGAGGACTTTGGAGCATTTAAGTCCCGAAAAGCAAAAAAGAATTTCTCGGGAAACTCGAGAAATATTCGCACCTTTAGCCAATCGTTTGGGGATCTGGCATTTTAAATGGGAATTAGAGGATTTAGCCTTTAAATATCTCGAACCAGAGGATTTTCAAAAAATTAAAAACCTAGTAGCCGAAAGACGCAGCGATCGCGAAGCGAGATTGAAAACAGTGACGAAGATTTTGCGCGATCGCTTGACAAAAATAGGCGTTAATGTAGTTGAAGTTAAAGGCCGTCCCAAACACCTCTACGGCATCTACCATAAAATGCAGAGGCAACGCAAAGAATTTAATGAAATTTTCGATCTTGCAGGGGTTCGAGTCGTTGTCAAAAGCAAAGAAGAATGCTATCGCGCTCTAGCAGTAGTTCACGACGCTTTCAAACCAATTCCGGGACGATTTAAAGATTATATCGGCTTGCCAAAAGCCAATCTTTATCAATCCTTGCACACTACTGTAGTCGGTTTGCAAGGTCGTCCTTTAGAAGTGCAGATCCGCACCCAAGAAATGCATCAAATTGCAGAATACGGGATCGCAGCTCATTGGAAGTATAAAGAAACTGGCGGCTCGAGTTTTACAAAATTGTCTCCAGAAGACGAAAAATTTACTTGGTTGCGACAATTATTAGATTGGCAAAACGATCTCAAAGACGCTCAAGAATATATAGATAATCTCAAAGATAATTTATTTGAGGATGATGTTTATGTCTTTACTCCCAAAGGAGACGTGATCGTCTTAGCCCCGAGAGCGACAGCAGTAGATTTTGCTTATCGCATTCATTCAGAAGTTGGCAACCACATGAAAGGGGCTAGAATCAACGGTAAATGGTCGGTATTAGATACCCAATTGCAAAACGGTGACATTGTCGAGATCCTTACCAGCAAAAACTCTCACCCTAGTTTAGATTGGCTCAATTTTGTTGCTACTCCCAGTGCGAGAAATCGCATCAGACAATGGTACAAGCGATCGCACCGAGAAGAAAATATCGGCCGAGCTAAAGAATTATTAGAAAAAGAATTGGGTAAAAGTGGTTTGGAAGCGCAATTAAAGTCCGAACCGATGCAAAATGTGGTCGCTCGCTGTAATTACCAAAGTACCGAAGATTTATTAGCCGGACTCGGTTACGGTGAAATTACTTTAAACCAAGTAGTTAACCGACTCAGAGAAGAAGTCAAAGCACAACAAATAATCGAAAAAGAAGTCGAAGAAACCGAATTAACTCCTCAAACACCAGTAAGGGATCTCAACGCTCACAAAAATACTAAATCGCCCATAATTGGCATCGAAGGGATGTTACATTATATTGCTGGTTGTTGCAATCCCCTGCCAGGCGAAGCAATAATCGGCGTGGTTACTCGCAATGCTAGGGGAATCGCCATACATCGCCAAGGATGTCCTAATATAGATTCGGTATCGGGCGATCGCTTGATTCCTGTAAGTTGGAATGCCAAAGATAGCAATAACACCAGACCCCATACTTATCCAGTTGACATTCAAATCGAGGCGATCGACCGGGTGGGAATGCTCAGGGATATTTTAGCTCGTTTGAGCGATGAAAATATTAACGTTCTCAGTGCTGGAGTCAAAACGAGCTTCGGTAAACCAGCTTTAATTTCTCTGAGTTTGGAAGTACAAGATTGCCGACAGTTAGAGTGCAGTTTCAGAAAAATCAGAAATATGAGCGATATTCTCAACGTTCGTCGTCTGAGTCAATTAGATGGCAATTGTTAAGTAAGTAACGAGCATTACTCGTTACTCGTTACTCTTTTATACAGCAGCAGCAACTTCTTCTGTTGTTGCTTTTTCTGGTACTGGATAAACGCTCACTTTTTTGCGGCTTTTAGTTTTATGTTCGAAAGCTACCACACCATCGATTAAAGCAAATAATGTATCGTCGTTACCTCGACCGACATTATTTCCAGCATGGAATTTAGTGCCGCGCTGACGTACTAAAATATTACCAGCTCTAACTACTTGACCGCCATAACGTTTGACTCCCAACCGTTTGGAATTTGAGTCGCGACCGTTACGAGTACTACCTGTTCCTTTCTTATGTGCCATAATTAATTCGCTCCTAAATCTTTATTTATTTTATTCTGAAGTAACTTCAGCAGGTGTTTCTGTTTCTTCTGGTTGTTTTTCTAAATTTACAGTCGCATTTGCCAAAGTCGCACCGTTGAGACTAATGGAATTAATCATCAGTCTAGTAATTTCTTGGCGATGTCCCCGTTTTTTGCGAGTTTTCTTTTTCGGTTGCATCTTATAAACGATAATTTTGCGTCCCCGTCGATGCTGCATTATCGTACCCGTAACCGTTGCACCTTCTACGTAAGGCTGACCTACGCTAATATCGTTTTCGTGGTGTATTAATAAAACTTTATCGATCTTATATTCAGCTCCTTCATCTGCATGAAGTAGTTCGATGTCGTAAAACCTACCTGGTTCTACTTTAATTTGTTTACCGCCAGTTTCTATAATTGCGTAAGTCATTACAATTGTCTCCATAAATTGCCGTAAGGGTAGCTGAATTTGAATTAAGGCCCGAGTTTCAGCTTTTGTTCTCTCGCCTACCCGTTCCGAGCTAAAATTAAACACGCAATTTATTATTTTATCTTAAATTAAAGTTTTAGTCAAGACAACAAAAAAGACGGTTAGCTAGATCTAAACGTAGTGAGATGTCTATTTCCGTCTTTTTAGTTCGATCGATTTTAGTTCGGGGTTAGAGTAACGTGCATGACACTTCTACTTTGCGCGTTTAACTCGTCTAAGTTGGCAACATCAGAAAGTTGCTCGACTATGTTCTCTAACTTTTCTTTACCGAGGTTGAAGAAAGCTCTTTCTCTTCCTCTGAGTCTCATGGAAAATTTAACTTTAGAGCCTTTCGATAAAAACTTACGTGCTTGTTTGAGCTTCGTGTTTAAATCGCCGATGTCGGTAGAATATCCTACTTTTAGCTCTTTAAAAGAATTATCAACGGAATTTTTCTTCGCTTCTGCCTGTTTCTTCTGCTGACGATATTTGAATTTACCGTAATCTATGATCTTACAAACTGGCGGCTCGGCTTGTGGAGCTATCTCTACTAAATCTAAGCCTTCTTCTGCGGCTATATTTAATGCTTCTTGTAGGGGTTTGATGCCGACTTGTTCGCCGCTATCGGTTATTACTCTGACTTCTGTTGCTGTAATCTTATTATTGATTCTGTGCTTTTCTTTTTGTTGAAATGGTTTAAATGGTTTATTTCTTCTGAGTTTTCTCAAAATTTTCTCCTACGTTAATACCTATTTATTTTATAACATTTATCTTCGCCAGTCAAAGATTAAAAATATTAAAAATTTAAGAATCTTAAAAAAAAAGTCTAAAAATTGCTTATCTTTCCGGCTTCTACAGTAAGAATTTGGGAATCTTTCAACCAGAGATCGTCAAAAGAATTAATGTGAGTCGTAGTAATTATAGTTTGAAAGCGAGAGCCGATCGCATTTAATAATTGATTTTGACGATTGGGATCTAATTCTGCTAAAACATCATCCAAAAGTAATAAAGGTGCTTCACCTACTACTTCTTCGATTAATTTTAATTCTGCTAATTTCAAGGCTAAAACTAAAGTTCTTTGCTGCCCTTGAGAGCCGTATGTCCTTGCTAAATTATCATTTATATATAAATCTATTTCATCTCGATGAGGCCCGACGATAGTAGCACCTAATTGCCGTTCGGCCTGGCTGCGCTGCTCTATTTTTGCTAAAAAAGCTGCTTTAACGTGGTTCGGGTCGTCTTCTGTCCAATTAATATTCGAAGCATAAACAAGATCTAAATTTTCTGTTTTTCCGCTAATATTTTCGTGCCAAACCCGTGCGAGCGGTGTCAATCTTTCTATAACTCTTGCCCTTCTGCGAATGACTCGCGACCCCATTTCAGCCAATCGATCGTCCCACAATTTAAGCTGAACTAAATCTATATTTCGATCGGCAGAAGTTCGCTCTCGATTAGATTTCAAACAAGCATTTCTTTGTTTTAAAATTCGTTCGTATTGCTGTAATATGTAAGCATAAATTGGCTCTAATTGAATCAATAAAGTATCGATCCAATCGCGGCGATAACCCGGCCCTCCTCTGACTAAATCGAGATCCAAACTAGAAAATTGTACTGCGTTTAAATTCCCTAAAAAATCTATCTGACGGCGTAAATTCTCCTGATTGACCTTAACAGTACGCCTTCCCTGACGGGCTAAAACTATACCCAATTCTATGGTGCTGTAGGCTCTTTTTACGGTAGCCTCGATCTCGGCAATATCGGTATTTGCGCGAACTAAATCGCGATCGCGACTGGATCGGTGGCTTTTTAATGTCGATAATATTTCTACTGCTTCTAGTAAATTAGATTTGCCTTGGGCGTTATTTCCTACTAAAATCGTCTTTTCAGCCTTAAACTCCACCTTTCGATCTGAGTAATTTCGAAACGATCGCAGGTGAAGATCTTTTAAATACATATACTATCTAAACTAGATTTGAAAATATTATTTTATCTCATCGAGAGCTAACTACAGAACTCTTGAGTCGATCGACTGCTATGGGTTAGGCTAGATCTAGCTTGTCCGGTCGATCGGGGCGATTAATTATTAATTAGTTATAAGGCTTTTCGATCGATCGTTTTTAATTTAAGTATTTACATCAGTTTGTTTTATTTTCAAAGAGTAAGTAATAATTTTATTATCAGATATTATTTTTAAAATAATTGATTTTTGAACAAAAAAATGACAAACAAATAATTTTTTTGCTCTAGCTTTGTATTTTCAACATATAAAAATTACTGGATATGCTCGAAATTATTAGCAATATATTTTCTCCACCAAATTACATCCCTCACGGTCATTGTTATCTCTGGCAATCTTCTTTGGTTTGGCTGCACTTATTATCAGACTTGCTAATTGCTGTTGCTTACTACTCAATTTCAATATTTTTGATTTACTTTGTTCGCCAAAAAGAAGATGTTCCTTTTAAAGGAATATTTGTTTTATTTAGTGCCTTTATTCTCAGTTGCGGGACGACACATTTAATGGCGATCTGGACTCTATGGCATCCAGCCTACTGGCTTTCTGGAGCTATTAAAGCTATTACAGCACTGATTTCTTGTTATACGGCAATAGAGTTAATTCCGATCCTTCCTCAAGCCATATCTTTACCCAGTCCAACAGCTTTAAAAGAAATTAACAATAACTTAATTCAAGAAATAGACGAGCGGATCTCAGCAGAAAAAGCACTTAAATATCAACTAAAATTAAACAAAATTATTACTAATATTTTAAGCCGTTTTATCCATTTAAATAAAACCGAGCTTCCAGTTAAAATTGAAGATGCATTGCAAGAAATCGGAGAATTTACTCGAGCCGATCGCAGCTATATTTTCCGTCTAGATGACGAGCAAAAAACTTTTACAATGACTTATGAGTGGGTAAAGCAGGATCGTAAATCCCTAAAAGATCGATTAAGAGACATTAAGCAAACAAATTTTCCCTATTGTACTGAGACTATTTTAAGAGGAGAATTACTGGCGATCGATAATATTATTAACTGCGAAGATATGTCGGCTTCAGAACGTCGAAATTTACTAGCTTTAGAGATTAAATCGATGATTTGCGTTCCTTTAACTTTCCGTAAAAAAGTCGTTGGCTCGATCGGTTTAGCTTCAAGCAGCAATAATAAAACTTGGGCGCAAAGTAATATTGAATTAGTGCAAATATTTAGTGAAATTTTAACTAGTACTGTCTCACATCGATATACTCAAAAAACCCTACAAGACTACAAAAAAATCGATGCTAAACTCAGACACGATGTCTTTCACGATTCCTTAACAGGCCTTCCTAATCGAGCTTTATTACTCGATCGCCTCCAACAAACATTGTTTCGACAACAAAGAAATAAAAATTACATTTTTGCAGTTCTATTTCTCGATCTCGATGGCTTTAAAATGATTAACGATACTCTCGGTCATTTAATTGGCGATCGATTGTTAGTTGCAATGGGAAATCGCTTAGGACAATGCTTGAGAGCTAGCGATACCTTAGCGCGACTCGGAGGGGATGAATTTGTAATTCTTTTAGAAGAGCTTAAAGATCGAGAAGATGCGATCGCAGTTGCAAAACGGATCGATCGAGTATTAAAAGATCCTTTTATTATCGAGCAACAAGAAATTTTTGTCTCGACAAGTATTGGCATTACTTTTAGTTTTTTAAAGTCCTATAACGAACCAGCTCAACTGCTAGAAGATGCAGATAAAGCTATGTATCGAGCCAAACAAAATGGTAAATCTAGTTATCGGATTTTTGCTCCTATCAATTAATTTATAGATCGATCGATTAAATCGGGATTAGAGAATTGAGAACGGGATTCTAGAATAAGAAAATAAAACATAATCAGAATTGCGATAGTTAGCGATCGCTGCCTCTTTTTTTTAACTACACGAATCCTTTTTAGGAGGAGAAGTAATTACTTTTACTTTTGTATATCCAGCATTATTTAATAAACTAGAAACGGCTAATTCTGCTTTATCATTTGCTTCACTTAATAATCCTTTTTGGCAAGCAATGTTAACAATTTTTTTTAAAGTTTTACGCTGGGCTATAGTTTGTAAATCGATCGCAGCATCGGGGCCTAAATTGAGAAAACCGCGATCGTAATCGTAAACAAAAGAGCGATCTACATCTATTTTACTATCGAGAATCTCTGGAGCGGGCAAATTAATTTCAATACTATTATTCTCTTTCACTTTAATATCCTTTGCCTGAATTTTACTTAAATCTACTCCAGCTTTAACTTCACCTCGAGCGATATAAAGCAATCTAGTACTGGCAATTACTAGATCTCCTAATTTACGATTTTCAGAAGCAGGAACTACAGCCTCCATAATAAAAGTAGCAGTTGTTAATTCGCTAGTTCCTTTAATTTTTTCAACGACTATAGTTGGTATTTCAACCTGGCGATCGCGCTTTAAAACAGGATTTAAAAAAGTTTCAATATTTCCATAAAAACGAGATCCTTCACGCCAAACACCAAGTAAAATAATAAATATCGTTATGGTGATGCCACTCAGACTAAATAATAAAAATTGTTTGAGGAAAGTAAAGGTTTTGTTACTGTTAGAAGTTAAGGGGGGATTTATCTCCGTCCCCTCATTTTGGAGAATAGATCGATCTTCTGTCACGATTAAAAATATTTTTTACTATACAATTGATTTTCTCGAGTATAGTATTGAATGAAAAAAAATTACAACCAAAATAATACGGTATATTCTCGGATTGAAAAATAATTATTTTAATCCTTAGTTAAAACCGCAGGTAGCTCGTCTAATTTATTTTCTAAAGGCCTGACTTTATTTACAAAAATAATTAATTGTTGGTAATCGGGAACTCTAGAATGAGGAAGATAACCGATCTCTTGAGTTAAAGAATTAGGAGCTTGCTTCATTACAGTTTTAATTTTCTCCTGTAATTTTGGATCGAGATCGGGATTGATTAAAACACTTCCAGAAGGAACGGCACGAGTTTGATGTATAATTCTGAATGGAGTTGTAAATTCATCTTGATGGAAATTGAACTTTTCTATCGATATTGCTCCCGCATCGATCGTCTCTTCTTCAAGCCAGCGTAAAATAGTTCTAGGAGTCGGAGCAAAACGGGCCTCAGCCAATGTTAAGCCGTAAAGATCGTACAAAGGTAAATAATATCCAGTTGCCGATCCGCGCTGTCCTAAAGCAAAAATTGTTTCAGAGAGATCTTCTAAGTCGAAAAGATTGCTATCTTCTCGAACTAAAATTACCGAACGGTGCAAATTCTTTCCTGCTAGCGGAAAAATCGGAACGTAACCTTGTCGATCGATCGCGATCGCAGCCAAACCCGGAGGAGCAAAAATTATCGACCAAACTCGACGTTCGATCCGATCGATCGCCTGACGTTCGTTAAAAGTAGGTTCTAATTCTACAAATGTTTTGGTTTGAGATCCTAAATAATCTTTAAAATCGTAATATTTATCTACAAAATCGATTCCCCTTTCGTAACTTACCACGCCAATAATTAATTTTTCGCTAGGTTGCGTCTTTTGAGAGAGGCATCCAAATAACAATAAACCGATAATAAATAAAGATATTTTGGCAATAAGGCGTTTTTTAATCGCCACAGTAAACAATGATATTAACATAGCCATCACGATCGAATCTTAAGCTGGAAAATTGGCAATAAAATCCTAAAAAAAGGATAAAAAGTCATTTTTTTGGCAAACTTAGCGAAAAAACGAATTAAAAATATACATGAAAAAACCACTACTTTAACTCAAACTAAAAATATAGTAGTTACATAATACATTCACATCGGCGATCGACGGGAGAAATAAAGTTATGGTAAGATCGGAGTTCGAGGCAACTGGATCTTTATCGACGAACGGGCAAAACTACTGGGACTGGTACGATCGAGGTAACTTATTAGACGAAAAAGAAGCCTATGGCGAAGCAGTCGCTTGTTACGAAAAAGCTCTAGCCGTTAGACCCCAAGATTATTGGAGTTGGTACAATCGAGGCAAAGTTTTACAAGCTATAGAACGTTACGAAGAGGCGATCGAATCTTTCAAACGCGCGATCGAAAATCGCCAAGAAGATTATTGGTCTTGGTATAGTAAAGGTTATATCGAAAGCGAATATCTAGGCGATTATGCTGCTGCTGTAGCAAGTTTCTCCCGAGCGGTTCAAATTCGACCTGGAGATTATTGGGCCAATTTTAGAAAAGCAGAAGCTCTGCGTCATTGGGAAAAATATCCCGAAGCGATCGAGGCATACGAGCGGGCGATCGAGTTACGTTATCGAGACTTTTGGGCTTGGTATCGACGGGGAGACGCTCAACGTCATTTAGGCAATTATACCGCCGCGATCGAATCTTACCAAAAAGCATCATCTTATAATTCTACTTCCGAATGGCCCTGGTACAAACAAGGAGATTGTCAGCGGTATTTGGGTAATTATGCCGCAGCAATTGATTGTTACGAACGAGCTAGCAAAATAGTTGAAGATGATGAGTATGCTTGGTATAATCGAGCCTGTTGTGCTGCTAAACTGGGTCAGGTAAACTTAGCTTGTCAATGTTTGCAAAAAGCTATCGCTCTTAACGAAAATAATCGCGAACTAGCTAAAATAGACGGCGATTTTGAATCGATAAGAAACAAAGAAGAATTTTTCTGTTCGATCGCTCAATAATTTTTTGTCCGTCTGATTCGAAATTAAGCGTCCATTTGCGTAGTATAATTGATAAGCTTTTTGGCGACGATACTTTTAGCTGGTAGCTGAGATAAAGGAACTTGAATGTCTTATTTAATTGAGTCAGTTCTAAACTGTGAAGAAAAAAACGATCTCCGGGGATTTGTAAGCCAATTACAAGGGTTAACCCAAAGATATTTACTGCGAAATGATATCTTACAAGCTTTTGAAGAATTTTGCCAAGCTAAAGAAAACCCCGAACATTTCAAACAATCTTCTCGTTTAGGAAAACTAGTTTATTACACTCAAGAAATAATTTTAGAAGAAGACAGCCTTTGTTTAATTATTAGACCTAAAATAGCTCGCTCGCTTGCTTACAGAGTACTAGAAGATTTAACTTTCGAACAGTTAAGTATCCAAGAATTATTAGACAGACGCGATCGCTTTGTCGATCGCTTTCATCCCGAAGAAGGAGATGTATTTGAAATAGACTTCGGGCCGTTTTACGACTATTCTCCAATCATTCGCGATGCCAAAAATATTGGCAAAGGAGTAGAATTTCTCAATCGCTATCTTTCTAGCAAACTGTTTCAAGATCCCGGACAATGGCTCGAAGCTTTATATAATTTTCTCAACATACATAATTATAAAGGGATAGTTTTATTAATAAACGGCAGGATTCAAAATCAAAGACAATTATCCGATAAAGTTAAACAAGCTATCAATTTATTAACAGATTTCCCTTACGATCGACCCCTAGAAGAATTTCGCTACGAACTGCAAGCATTGGGTTTCGAACCGGGTTGGGGGAATACGGCCGGTAGAGTTAAAGAAACTTTAGAAATACTCGACGAATTAATTGATTCCCCAGACGATGGCGTATTAGAAGCCTTTCTCTCTCGCATTCCCATGATTTTTAGAATTGTCTTAGTTTCAATTCACGGTTGGGTAGCACAAGAAGGAGTTTTAGGCCGTGCCGATACCGGAGGTCAACTAGTTTACGTTCTCGATCAAGCCAGAAGTTTAGAAAAACAGCTCGAAGAAGATATTACCCTCGCAGGTTTGGACGGTTTTGAAATTAAGCCGAAAGTAATCGTTTTAACTCGTTTGATTCCTAACAGCGACGGAACTAGATGTAACGAACGTCTAGAAAAAATTCACGGCACAGAAAATGCTTGGATCTTGCGAGTGCCTTTTCGCGAATTTAACCCTAATGTAACCCAAAATTGGATTTCTCGCTTTGAAATTTGGCCCTACTTAGAAACTTACGCGATCGACGCAGAAAAAGAACTTTATACCGAGTTTCAAGGTAAACCAGATTTAATTATCGGTAACTATTCCGACGGCAATTTAGTCGCATTTTTACTGGCTCGTAAGTTAAAAATAACTCAATTTAATATCGCTCACGCTCTCGAAAAATCTAAATATCTATTTAGCAATCTCTACTGGCAAGATCTCGAACAATTTTACTACTTCTCCTTGCAATTTACTGCCGATACGATCGCCATGAATGCAGCTAATTGTATCGTTAGCAGTACCTATCAAGAAATTGTCGGCATGAGCGATAGCGTCGGACAATACGAATCTTACGAAACTTTTACCATGCCCGGATTGTATCACGTAGTTAAAGGGATCGAATTATATTCTCCTAAATTTAACGTCGTACCTCCAGGAGTCAACCAATATATCTATTTTCCCTACAATCGCAGCGAAGAAAGAGTCAGCTCGAGAATAGAACGTCTCGAAGAATTATTATTTACCCTAGAAGACTCTTCTCAAGTTTTTGGCAGTCTCGCAGATCCCAACAAGCGTCCCATTTTTGCAATGGCCCGTCTCGATCGCATTAAAAACCTCACTGGTTTAGTAGAATGTTTCGGTCGCTCTGAAGAACTACAACAACACTGCAATCTGATTTTAATCGCAGGTAAATTATACGTCTCCGATTCTCGAGATAACGAAGAACGCGAAGAAATTGAAAAAATTTACGGACTGATCGATCGCTACGACTTGCAAAATAAAATTCGCTGGTTGGGCATTCGTTTGTCTAAAAGCGATGCTGGTGAAGTTTATCGTATTATGGCCGATCGCCAGGGTGTTTTCGTCCAACCAGCCCTCTTTGAAGCTTTCGGTTTGACCGTACTCGAGGCGATGATTTCCGGTTTGCCCGTTTTCGGTACTCAGTTTGGCGGCCCTTTAGAAATCATTCAAGATGGGGTAAATGGTTTTTATATTAATCCGACTAATTTAGAAGAAACTGCCGAAAAAATGCTCGATTTTGTCTCAAAATGCCAAGAAAATCCTCATTACTGGCAAGAAATTTCCGATCGGGCGATCGAGCGAGTTGAAACTACTTATACCTGGCCGATTCATACTACTAAATTACTTTCTCTGGCTCGTATTTACGGTTTTTGGAATTTTACTTCCCAAGAAAATCGCGAAGACGTTCTTCGTTATATCGAGTCCTTATTCTATCTTCTTTTTAAGCCCCGCGCCCAAGAATTATTAAACCAGCACATGGCTAGATAACTACTTTTTTACAAACCCACTCGATCGAAGTTTGTCGAGTGCTAATTCTCCTAATAATTGCCAAACTCAATCTTTTTTTAGCTCGATCGATCCTTGATAACTAAAACTTTGCTTCTTTCTCTAATCCGTTTAAAAATTTTGATTAATAATCAATTTAATTGGTCGAATTAACCGCTTAAAGTTGTCAATATTAAAGTTTGTTTCTACCTATTTACAAGGCTTTGGCGATTTGATAAGCTTTTTTTGTCAAGAAAGATAATGATATTTTGGAAAATTGTATTTATTTTTAATAAAATAGCTTCGATCGCTCCTAAAATCGCTGCGGCTAACAAAAATATATTGAAAATCGATCGGGCAAAAAAATAATTGCAAAAAATCAGTAAAAATACTTATATTGACAAAAAAGCAAAAAAATGCATCGAGAGCTAAAACCGAAATTACCGAGTAACAAAAAATAACCAAACAACTTGGTAAAATCGAGCGGTATTGTTGTACAATACTCAAAACTGCTTATATGAAAAGATCGAAAAAATAGGAACGCCTGCTCAAGGCTGTCACCAGCAGCGATTGAGAGGCTAACCCCCCTAAACTGAAACCCCAGTCAGGAGGCTATGAGAAATTTTTTGACACTTCAACCTTTCCGCATTCGCTAAAAAGTTTGGATTCTTGCTTCACGGGGATCTTTTAGACCTATCCCTCCACAAGCTTGGACGGTATGCCCTACCGCCACTACTCCACGTTGGGCAACAATTTGCGCTGCCGCTACATCTCGATTTGTCCGATAGCCACACTCGCAAATGTGCATTCTTTCAGATAGCAATTTCAAGCCCGTTATAGTTTGACAGGCCGGACAAGTTTGACTCGTTAGATTGGGGTCTACTCGATCGAAGTAAACCCCTCTTTTCCAACAAACAAACTCTAAAATGCTTAAAAACTGTCCGAAACCAGCATCTAAAGTATGTTTTCTCAACATTCCTTTAGACATAGCTTTTAGGTTTAAGTTTTCAGCAAAAATCATCCCAGCTTCATCACATAATTGATTAGCTATCTTATAGTGGAAATCTTTTCTCCTGTTAGAGATATGTTCGTGGAGCTTTGCTACTTTCTTGGCTGCTTTTTTCCAATTGCTAGAATTTTTTTTCTTTTTGCTCATACTCCGTTGTAGCGATTTCAGCTTACTTTGAAGTGAAACAAAAAACTTTGGTCTAGCGACAAGCTTACCTGTAGAGGTAGCTAAAAACTTTTGTAGTCCTAGATCTATACCTAATGGTTCTCCATGAGGCATCGGACTTGGTACATCTACCTCCATTTTTAGAGTTAACATTGCATACCAGCCTGATACGCGCTTAACTATCCGAACTTGTTTTAACTCAAAACCATCAGGTATTGGTCGAGATTGTCTCATTTTTATCCAACCAATTTTAGGCAGTTTAACTGCATTATTTTTTAATGGTTTAACTCCCATTTGTGGGTAAACAAAAGACTTCATCCTATTAGTTGATTTAAAGCGAGGAAATCCATGTCCTCTATCCCACATAGCAACATATGCATTTTCTAAACGCTTTAAAGTGTGTTGTAAGACATGAACGTGAACTTTTCCTAATTCTGGAAAGTCTTTTCTTGCTTTAGTCAAAGCTTTGCACTGAGTTAAGTAAGTCGGACGCTTGCTGTTAGCGGGAATGATGTACTCTTTTTTTAAACTACAAGCATTAATATCGCACTTTCTCGAATTAACCCAATCCTTTCTTTCTGCTAGTGCATAATTATATACTTTGCGACAAGCAATTAGCCAAGACTCAAATATTGAGGCTTGTTCGGTGGTTGGTTTGAGTTTGAATTCATAAGTGAGGACTAACATGATAAAATTATACTATATTTTATCAAGGGTGGGTAAACATAGCTGGAGTGGGAGGAAAGTTCTTTAGCTACCGTCTGTTGCCGATTTGGAGAGAAAAAGTCTTGAATCTCATTAAAAACAGTCAAGATTTAAATTTTTTGCAATATATTGGCGATATTTTAGGAACGGAAACCCGAAAGTATAAAAAACAATACGACAGCAAAACATTAAATATCTGGCGGGATGCTTGGCTCGATCGCAAACAATATTTAACTGAAGAACTCGAAAAACTCAAACCTATTTTGGCTCTGAGGGAAAAAGCACGGCGATGGCAACAAAGTTGGCTGTGTATCTTAGCTGGATGTCAAAATTTAACCGTTCTCAAGTATATGGGTCTAGAAATCGAAGCCAGAAGCGAAGAATTTAGAGATTTTCCTGAAATAGTCGATCGAGTAAAGAATTTTTGGTTCGAGCGATCGAAAGCTGCGATCGAACTGGGTGCGAGTTGAATTTGCTTAAAATAAATCTGTATCCTAAAAATAGATAAAATTTTAGTTGGCATACAGAAAAAAGCATGAACCAGGTAGACTATCTTCGTATCAGTATCGTCGATCGCTGTAATTTTCGGTGTCAGTACTGTATGCCAGAAGCAGAAAAACTAAAATATATCCTCGGACAAGAGTTATTAACCTCAGAAGAGATATTAACCTTGCTCCAAGAAGTATTTATTCCTTTAGGGTTTACTAAGTTTCGTCTCACTGGTGGAGAACCATTATTGCGTCCGGGAGTGGTAGAATTAGTGCGGGCGATCGCGAAGCTGCCAGAAACAGAAGACTTATCCTTAAGTACCAACGGTTTTTTATTGGCAGATTTAGCCGCAGATCTCTACCAAGCAGGTTTGCGTAGGATTAATATTAGTTTAGATTCCCTCGATCGAGAAACTTTTGATAAAATTACAGGCAGTCGCGGTCGCAGTTTTTGGCAGCAAACTTGGAGCGGAATAGAAAAGGCCCATCAAGTAGGTTTCGATCCGCTCAAGTTAAATGTAGTGGTTATTCCCGGCATTAACGATCGCGAAATATTAGATTTAGCTGCTTTGAGTATCGATCGCAACTGGCACGTTAGATTTATCGAATTTATGCCGATCGGTAATATGAATTTATTTAACGATCGCGCTTGGATCTCTTCGGAACAATTGAGAGCGCGAATAAAAAGTAAATGGGGTTTAATAAGTTCTAATGTCAAAGGAAACGGCCCGGCCGATGTATTTAAAATACCTGGTGCGAAAGGAACTTTAGGGTTTATTTCCCAAATGTCCGAATGTTTTTGCGATCGCTGCAATAGAATGCGTTTATCTGCCGATGGTTGGTTGCGTCCTTGTTTGCTCAACGAAGACGGTCAAATAGATTTAAAAACTCTTCTCCGTCAAGGTACATCTACAGAAATATTGCGGCAAAAAATCAGTAATTTGCTGCTAATTAAACCAGAAATTAATTTTAAACAAAGAGAATCGGGTACTGAGGCATCTGTTTACCAGCGTACCATGTCTCAAATTGGAGGATAAAGATACAGACGTTCGCATTGAACGTCTTTACCGAGTTAAACTTTACGAGAGTAATACTCAACCACTAACAGTTCGTTAATTTGTAAAGCCACCCATTCCCGTTCGATAATACCGTTCACTTTACCAACTAAAGTATTTTTGTCAAACTCTAAATGACTGGGAAGGTTCGCCAAACCAGGATATTCCATATTCGTTTCTACTAAACGTTTGGAACTATTGCGGTTTCTAATGCTAATTACGTCTCCAGGACGACACTGATAGCTGGCAATATCTACCACACCACCATTTACAGTAACATGACCGTGACAAACTAACTGACGCGCTCCAGGAATAGTTCCGGCCATCCCCAAACGAAATACTGTATTATCTAAGCGCATCTCTAACAATTCTAATAAAGCAGTACCCGTCGAACCAGAAGCACGACGCGCTTTACGCATATAAGACATTAACTGCTTTTCGCTGACACCGTAATTGAAACGCAATTTTTGTTTTTCTTCCAAACGGATCGCATATTCCGATCGCTTTCTTCTAGCTTGTCCGTGTTGTCCTGGGGGATATGATTTGCGGGCATTTTTACGCGTTAATCCTGGTAATTCCCCCAAACGTCTTGTAATCCGCAAACGAGGGCCTCTATATCGAGACATACTGTTTATTATTCTCCTTTTTTTCGGGTTTTATTTGCTTTTAAATTCGGTCAATCGAGCGGCCGTCTAATTCTTAATCTTTGTTAGAATCGATCGGCTTGCTAATACTTGACCCAAATATACTATTATACGACAGATTGGTAGTTATGGGTGATTTTTTCTCTTGAGATTGGCAAGTCACAAAGAAAATATTTTTGAGCTGCGCGATCGTTGTTTCTGGGAGGGTGCGGAGGTGACAAAATATAATTCGTAATGGATAAGTCCTGTTTTAAGGCATACAATTTATTTGGGAAGTTAGAAAAATAAAATGAGGCAAGAGCTAGGCAGTTTTAGCAGTATCATTTGTTTGAAAGCAGTTATCGTCGGTGTTGAAGAGGCTTTAGGAGAAAAAGCAGGAGCTATTGCTACTATTGCAGCAGGTCGCAAACGCGGTAAAGAATTAGCTCGATCTTTAGGTTTTGACGAAAATTCACTCTTAACCAACTCAATTCAAGTACTAACAAGCAAAGCCAGCTATGCTTTAGGAAAAGAAGGTACTCGTTTGTGTATTATCGAAAGAATAACTGAAATAGGTAATAAATACAGAGTTTACGTTCGAGAAACTGTCGAATCTGACGGCGAACCTCCTCAAAGTAGCAGAAAATGTACTTACACGTTAGGAGCAATTCAAGGCTTTCTTGAAGCTTGTTTGGGGAAGCGTTTGCGAGGAAAACAAATCGCTTCTGCAGTTAATAACGAGCGATACGATATTTTTGAATACATAATTCTAGCTCCCAAAAAATGCCATTAAATTTTAATTAAATTACCTCGAAAATTAAGATATTATTTCTTCCTAAAAAATTAACCCTCTTCTTTTCAGAAGAGGTAGATCGAATTAATTAGAATCAGCAGTTAGAGCAGCTATTTTTTGCTTTTCTGCCTCGTTTAATTCCCCAGATTGTCCGGTAATTTCCTTGTAGATTTTGATATATTCGATCGCCGACTTATACCAACTATAATCTTGCTTCATGCCTCGTTGCTGCAGCTCAGACCAAGTATGGCGATGTCGGAAACCTTCCCAAGCCCTAACCATACAAGTATAAAGATCTAAAGGTTCGTAGCGATCGAAAGAATAACCAGTGCCAGAATTCTCGATCGGATCGTGAAAAGAAACAGTATCGACCAAACCGCCAGTTTGTCGGACGATCGGAACGCAACCGTAGCGCATAGCCAACAACTGAGAGATCCCGCAAGGTTCGAAGCGAGAAGGCATTAACAGGGCATCAGCACCGCTATAAATACGACGAGAAAGAGCATCATTATAGAGTAATTGTACCGCCATTCTGCCGCGAAAATTCCCCGATAACTGCCAAAGTTGAGTTTCATAATAGCGATCGCCAGAACCGAGAATGACTATTTGGGAGTTAGTATAAGACATAAAGCGATCGAGAACTTGTAAAACCAAATCGACACCTTTTTGCTCGACCAAACGAGTCACCATCGCCACTAAAAAAGTATTTTTGTTAACTTCTAAACCTATTTCTTCTTGTAAAGCGATTTTATTAGCCGTTCTTTTGGCGATCGTCTCGACGCTAAAATTTTGAGCGATATATTTATCTTTTTTGGGATCGTAAACTTCGGTATCGATACCGTTAAGAATGCCAACTAAATTGCCGCTAACATAAGAAAGCAGTCCGTGTAATTTTTCGCCGTATTCGGCTGTTTGGATTTGTTTGGCATAAGTTGGAGAAACAGTCGTCACTCGATTGGCAAATTGAATTGCCGCCGACATGGTATTATCTCCCTGCATATACCAAGGACACCAGGTATTTCTTTCTAAAAACCATTTTCCCGGCCCTTGATAAGCTAAATTATGAATGGTGAAGACGGTGGCAATATCGGGAGATTGATGCATCCAGACCGGGATCATGCCAGTATGCCAGTCGTGACAGTGAATAATTTGTGGTTTCCAATCGTAATTCCAAGCAAACTCAGCCGCACCATTAGAGAAAAAAGTAAAACGCCAAGCTTCATCTTCTCCAGCATATACGTTACGGGGATCGAAAGCCGGATGACCGAATAAATAAACAGGAACGTCAGTATTGGGTAAAATAGACTCGTAGACCGCAAAATCGTTAAACATCGCGCTTCCTTTCCAAACAGGATGCTCTGGAATATCGATTTTGTCAGGAAGAAAGCCATAATAAGGCATAAAGATCCGAACGTCGTAGCCTAATTTTCTTAAAATTTTTGGCAATGCACCGACAACATCTCCCATTCCGCCAATTTTAGCTAACGGTGCAGCTTCGGCGGCAACAAATAAAATTCGCATATTTTTTTGCGTTCCCATAATACCTTCGTTAGTGATTTTTGCACACTTTAGGAACGTAACTTAAAGATTGCTTTAGATTCACTTCTTTAGAGAGACCGAAAAAATCGATCGAGCTATTTTTCGAGCGTTGACTATGGAATATCAATATATTTTGTTTTATAAACCCTATGGAGTATTGTGTCAGTTTAGCGACAATAGCAGCTCAGAAGAACCTCGACCTACCTTAAAAGACTATATTCCCCTTCCCTCGGTTTATCCAGTCGGAAGGCTCGATAAGGACAGCGAAGGATTGTTATTATTAACCGACGATGGGATCTTAAAACATCGCCTCTCTCATCGCAAATTTGCCCATCCGCGAACTTACTGGGTACAAGTCGAGAGAATACCAGATCCCAAAGCACTTTTAAAACTGAGCCAAGGAGTCGAAATTAAAGGTTATCGTACTCGTAAAGCTAAAGTTAAAAAAATCCTCGAAGAACCATTTTTACCCCCCCGCAATCCACCCATACGCTATCGTAAAAGTGTGCCGACCTGTTGGTTAGAAATAACACTCACAGAAGGTCGCAACCGTCAAGTAAGACGGATGACAGCCGCAGTAGGTTATCCTACTTTACGCCTAGTTAGAGTGGCGATCGGCATAGCTGAGGGTAATAAAATAACTCAATTATGTTTGAACGGTCTCAAATGCGGTCAGTGGCGTTATGTAAATTTAACGGAAAAAAAAGTTTTAGAAAAATTATGTCGCAAATAATTTATATTTCTATAAAAAATCAAAAAATTTCTTAAAAATAGAGCAGAATCTTGCAAAATTTAAAGATAAAGATAGTAAAACTCGATAAATTTTTAGAAAAAAAACCTGCAATTCCCAGGCGATCGAAAATTTTTGACAATTATTAATTACCAAAAATAATGATGGATTTAAATTTACACTATCCGATCTTCGGCCCCGATATTCGCTGTCCTCACTGTCGCCAAATCATACCAGCATTAACTTTAACCGATACCTATTTGTGTCCGCGTCACGGTGCTTTTGAAGCAGATCCCGAAACAAAAGAATTGATTCATCTCCAGTCTGGAAGACACTGGAAACTCTGGCAAAATGAATGGTACAGACAGCACACCCATCCAGATGGCATTAGGTTTGAAATTCACGAAGCTTTAGATCGTTTGTACACTGAAGGTTATAAAGCGACAAAAGTCGTCATTGCCAGCCGTTATAAAGAATTAGTAAGTTCTTATTTAGAGCGTAACAACCCCTGGCAGAAAAAACCCGACTCACAAAATCCCAAACTGTACGGACTTCCAGTAGAATTTAGTCCCGATCCCTCCAAAGAAGATCGTTGGCAAGTAATTAACTTCAATTTAGAAAAAGAAGAAGGAGTCCCCGGACGCTATCCTTACGCATTTAAATTTTTTGAATAGCGTAACCTAATTATGATGCATCACGCTTCGATTCGAACGGCTAACATTCACCAGGCGATCGCTTTTTATGAAAAGTTAGGATTTACCGTTCGAGAAAGGTTTACCACAGGATATACTTTGGCTTGTTGGCTCGAGGGACTAGGAGGACGGATCGAATTAATTCAAATTCCCGAACCAAAACCCCCGGCCGATCCTTTCGGCGACGAGCATTATGTGGGATACTATCATCTATCCTTCGATCTCACCGAATTAACCCCAGACTTACCCAGTTGGTTGCAAGCAATCGAGAAAAGTTTTGCCGAAGCAGCATCAGCAGATCCCCAGCAATTTCAACCTCTCAAAATACTATTGCAACCCAGCCAACAAATTATCGGCGATCGGGTTTATGAAGTGGCTTTTATTGCCGATCGCGATGGTTTACCTTTGGAGTTCATTCGCGTTTTAGCAATTCGATCGGGATCGATAGATGGAGAATAACAACTGTCTAAATTTATTGCCGATTGCTTCTTCTTTCTGCTAGATCTCGATCGCCCTCGAGATAGTAAACTAATACTACACTAGCAAAGAAAGTTTTTGCAACTGAACCCAAGTCTGACGCACTACCTTTTAATCTCCATATTTTTCTTTAAGTTTTTTGTAATATTTTCTTTCTTCTTCTTCCGCTAAATTTGGGTTTTCTTCTTCTTTTTTCAAAGGCTCATCTATTTTTGAATTTTCAACTATTTTAATATTTATTTCGTCCCCTACTTGTAAAGTTCGATCTATCCATTTGTAATTATATCTATCTCCTTCTACATCTAAACTTGTACCTCCGACACTTATTGCGATTCTTTTTTTTATTAAACTTTCAGATTCTTGGTTTGAAGTTGAATCTTCATGATTTTTTTTAACCCAACTGATAATTGTACTCAAAACACCAGTTGAATATAAACCTGCATTACAAACTTTCTCCCCATTAATTTTTATTTCAAATACCATCATTGTTATATATCCTCAACACTTTCGGTTATAATATTTTTATAACTTAAGGCTCGATCGCTATTTTCAAGAGCTTTCATTTTATCCCGAAGAATTTGGCGAGTTTCTTGCATTAAAGGATCGGCTTTGGGAAGATGTTTTTTAGCTCTAGGTTCAAATCTTTTAAGTCGTGATTTTTGGTAACTATCAGCTACAGTCTTTAACATTATCTTGTATAGTTTTTAACCCTTTACTTTATTGGTATTAATAAATTTTTGACTGAAATTTTAAAAATGCTCCCTAGTAGGTTGTAAAGAGAAATAAGTGTAATTTAGGTTAGAATCGATCGCAAACTGGTACATTATAGTTATGAGTAAGTTATAAGCTAATAAATAAGTATAAATTTATTGGCGGATCGTTTCCGGGGTTTTACAGCTTAAAATAAAAAAATTGTCAAAAAAATATAATAAAAACCTCTTTATTTAATAATATGAAAAAACCTCAAAAAGATTGTTATTTTTCACCTGGTGACCTCTGAGCTTGTAACGTCATCTTATTACTTTGAAGAAATGGTATTACTTCTTCCTTCTGATATTTTTTTGGGATAAAAATAACAATTCGCTACCCGAGTGACGAGTAGCGAGCTATTTCTGATTATTTTTTTAGTTCTATTTACCCATACCCAACTGCTGAGCTTTTTGATAGACTTTCCCTTCAGTTAATAAAGAAGGAGCAATTACTACCTCAACCTGCTGCATTTCTTTGAGATCTTTTGCTCCCAAAGTACCCATACTAGTTTGCAAAGCACCTAAAAGGTTGTGAGTGCCGTCATCTAACTTAGCCGGCCCGACCATAATCTCTTGGATCGTCCCAGTAGTACCCACCTTAATGCGAGTACCGCGAGGTAAAACCGGGCTGGGAGTAGCCATACCCCAATGATAATCGCCTCCAGGAGCTTCGGCAGCCCTAGCTATGGGAGAACCGATCATAACCGCATCCGCACCGCAAGCAATACACTTACAGATATCCCCTCCGGTAACGATACCGCCATCGGCAATTACAGGTACGTATTTTCCTGTTTCGCGATGATAATCATCTCTAGCAGCCGCACAATCTGCGATCGCAGTTGCTTGAGGTACTCCCACTCCTAAAACGCCCCGAGAAGTACAAGCCGCACCGGGCCCGATCCCGACTAAAACTCCAGCAGCCCCTGCTTTCATTAAATTTGTTGCCACTTCGTAAGTAACGCAGTTGCCCATAACTACTGGTACGGGCATATCTTGACAAAAGCCAGCCAGATCTAAAGGAGTATAAGATTGGGGGGAAAGATGGGCCGTAGAAACTACTGTAGCTTGAACGAATAATAAATCTGTTGGGGAATTAGCTACTACTTCTCCGTATTTTATCGCCCCAGCCGGAGTCAAACTTACCGCAGCAATACCGCCTTTATCTTTGATTTGGGAGATTCGTTGCTCGATCAGTTTTGGTTTAATTGGTTCGGCGTATAATTCTTGCATCAGTCCGACAAATTCGGACTTGCCTACCGAAGTAATTTTGTTTAATACTGGTTCTGGATCGGCATAGCGAGTTTGCAAGCCTTCTAAATTCAGAACTCCCATTGCTCCTAATTCTGAAAGCAAAACAGCCATACGCACGTCTACTACGCCATCCATAGCACTGGCGATAATGGGAATTTGACGTTTAATTTTGCCGATTTCCCAGGTTGTATCTGCTAGAGACGGATCTAAGGTTCTAGTTCCCGGTACTAGTGCTATTTCATCGAATCCATAGGCTCGGCGAGCTGTTTTACCGCGACCAATTTGAATATCCACGCTGCTTATTCGTTTCCCAAGCTATGAAAATAAGTTTTGACATACAGACTCTTGATTGGCGAGCTGCTGCCGATTTTAGGAAATTAACCCGCGATCGAACCGAACTTTAAATCCTCGATACAGTCAATTTTGATAACTGTATTTTTTCCTTTGGAATTGCCAACTTCCGATCGGTGTTAATTCCTACTCTTAAGATCGCTCAATTATGTTAAAGTCGATCTTTAGCTTTTTATTGTTCTTATCAGTTTAACACCAGAGAGGTTACTTAATTTTTATTTATCATCCCTAGTCAGTAGTACTATTCTTCAGAGTTTTATACTTATCTTTTAAGTCCTTGCCTGCTCTTAACTTGCGCCGATCTAACCTCAATATGTTTATGCCGGATAAATTCTCAATCTGCGATTTGGTTCTTCGCCAAAACTATCGGATTGCAAGCGATAGTGTTCGACTAATTCGTGCTGCATTTTCCGTACTTTCGGCGATCGCGGCAGTAATTCTACTGGTTGACCTTTAGGAATTACGATTTGTTCTACAGCCAATCTAGCTTCTTCTAACGCCTCAATTTCGTCGTCAGTACCGTCTTGGACGAATAAACGCAAGTCTGCTGCTTCGGGTGTTTTCGGATCGTCCATGTTTAAAATCCGTCGCAAAGCCCTAGTTATTTGGGGAATGGTGCTGGATTTAATCGCGTGGATCGGAATTTGTCGAGCTTTGGCAATTTGCCGCAGTTTGCTGTGATTTTTGACGTGCGATCGCAGAGCGATCGTCGCATCAGCATTACTCATGTCTTTTGTCAAGACCACTGGTAAATTCATTATTTCGATGACTTGCTCGATTTGAGAGCGACCGATCCCGTAAGGATAAATATAAATCGGCCAGTCTTCGCCGTTGGGGCCTGGGGTTCTAATTTTGTCGCTAAATTCTTCTTCAGGGCGATTCCAAGAGCTAGCTAACATTTTCTCAAAATCTGAATTAGCCTTCTGATTTGGCGAACCTAGGGGTGCTAGGGGGGTCATTCTGCCCGAAGCTCTCCAACCTCCTGGTTTTAAAGGTGCTTCGATCGAGTTAGCTGTTGATAAGGAACTACTATCATTGCGACTGGGAGCTTGGTGGGTGATTTTAACTTCGCCATTTTCATCGACCGTGCGAATTTGCAAGACTGGTTCTTTGCCTCGCAATAAGTAATCTACCGTAGCGGCAACATCTTCGTGAACCACCCAGCTTTGCCGATCTTGCATTTCTACGGCTATTTCGAAGGTAGGTGGAGCTTTGCGCTCTAGAACGGTTTTTTGCGAGCCTCTGCGTCTGGCTTCGTCGTCTCCGAGGGTAACAGCTTGTATTCCCCCAACTAAATCGGACAGGGTCGGATTTTTAATCAGATTTTCGAGACGATTGCCGTGGGCCGTGCCGACTAATTGTACTCCTCGCTCGGCGATCGTTCTAGCAGCTAAAGCTTCTAATTCCGTACCAATTTCATCGATGACGATTACTTCTGGCATATGGTTTTCTACTGCTTCGATCATCACCTGATGTTGCAATTCTGGACGAGCTACCTGCATTCTTCTGGCCCTGCCGATCGCGGGGTGAGGAATATCGCCATCTCCGGCAATTTCGTTAGAAGTATCGATAATTACAACTCTTTTGTTAAAATCATCCGCCAATACTCGCGCTATTTCCCGCAATGCTGTAGTTTTTCCTACCCCAGGACGACCTAATAATAGGATGCTGCGTCCGGTTTCGATTAAATCTCTAATACTAACGATCGTGCCAAAAATTGCCCTACCAACGCGGCAGGTTAAGCCAATAATGTCCCCAGATCGGTTGCGAATAGCACTGATACGGTGTAAAGTTCTCTCGATACCCGCTCTATTGTCGCCGCTAAAAATACCGACTCGCTCGATACAATAGCGCAAATCTGCTTTAGATACTGGAGTTTCGCCAAGATAACTTACTTTGTCTTGAAAACGGGCTTCTGGAATTCTCCCCAAATCCATCACTATTTCGACAACTTTTTCTTGTTGGGGGTGTTTTTGGATTTTAGTTCGAATTGCTTCGGGGACGATCTCCAATAATTTATTTAGATCGTCTGTAATTAGCATTCTTTGGTTGGGATTTTTCTCCTGCATCGATTGAGGGTTTTGTGGGGTAATAACTTTTTTTTCTATAGAATTGGTGGCGGGTCGCTGTTCCATATACAGTTTATTTTGTTAAACATTAATTTTGTCGCTTGGTTGTGTTGTACACAACTTCTTAGAAAAAAAGCAAATTTTTTCTTCTTGTTTGAGCTGAGAAACTAACGAATATGCTAGTTCTGTAGCCTCTGATAGTAAATCGGAATATTCTTCTAAACCGAGGGAATGTTTTGGTGTCGCACGAGGAAGATCCGATCCTTTGTTTGACTTTGCTAAAGCATCCAATTTTTCTAATTTTTCTAAAATTGGCGATAAAAGAGAACGGGCGTAGCTGCCATAAGCTACTCCTGCTATGTAGGGCGATTTTTGATAATTATTTTTAAGCAGCCCTAGGGCTTGAATTTTGCTAACTGTAACATGGTTAGTACCCCCTGCAAGCTGAACGTATCCTGGTAAGTTGGCTTCAATTACTTTTTGAGCTAATTTAACGGTCGCTCGAGTAGTTCCCGCGCCGATATCTCCGCTCATCGGACGGCCGTCTGTTTGCCAAACTAAAGGTATTGGTAGCGGAGTAATAGTTTCATAAAGGTATTTTAGATAGTCAATTAAACCCGGGCGATCGCCGCAACTAATTGAGATTAATTTCAGTTTTTCGATCTGGGGTGATATTGCTTGCCAGAGTTGTTTGAAAGCGATTTCGTTTCCTACTGCGGTATGAATTTCGATCGCATCTACATCCATTGCTCCAATTTCAGCAGCGATCGCTTCTTTTTTTACCTCGATCGATCTAGTTGTAATTATTTCTACCGGACATACTGGCAAACACCTGCCACATCCATAACAACGATCGGCTATTATTGCCGTATCTCTTGCTGCGATCTCTTTAAAATCTATTGCTGCTGCGGGGCAAATTGTTTGGCAGGGACGAGAACATCCTGCAAGGCATTCTTGCCAATTGAATTGTGCTTTGCGAAAATGAGGATCTTCTCCATCGTTGAGACTGACCATTAATAATGGTTTTCTCTTTAGCAGTTGCAATTGATTTGCTCTTTCGATCGCTTCTTTTGCTGCTTTAATTACCGCTCGATCTGCTGCCACGTCGATACAGTCAGCCCCAGCAAGTGTATATGCTAAAACTAAACTGCGAACGGCTGGGAGGTGTTGAAAGCTGGCCCCGCAAATTAATTTGAACCAGTTACCTTTTTCTAAAGAATCTATCGAATCGTGCAGCTTTGTCACTACTTATTTTTTTTTATTTTTTGGCAGTTGTTAGGATCTCATGAGCCTTATTTTACCTATTTTTATCTCGATCGTGTTTATTGTAACACGTAATAATACAAAAAGCTCGAACTGGGCAGGTCTAGTTGAGAATTGATTTTTCTAATTTAAATTTGCTTCTCAATTCTGAGTTTTAAAAGCTGTCGATGTGTTCGCTTGCGGGTATCGTGACTATTCGATCGCAATTTTTTCTTGTTTAACTACATCGTCTAATAAGCCGCTACAAGAATCGAGCAGAAGATCGATAACGCGATCGAATCCTTCAGCCCCACCATAATAAGGATCGGGAACTTCTTTTTCGGAATGGTTAGTGGCAAAATCGCACATCAATTTAACTTTATCGCGGTATTTTCCTTGTCGATCGAGAGCAAGGATATCGCGATAGTTACTGCGATCCATAGCCAAAATCAGATCGAATTCGGTAAAATCGGCAACTTGGAACTGTCTGGCACTACCTTTTAGGGTTATGCCTCGTTTTTGTGCGGCAAAAGTCATCCTCCGATCGGGGGCTGAACCGATATGATAGCTAGAAGTGCCGGCCGAGTCGCAAATAATGGCATCATCCAAGTTAGCTTTAGTAATTAAATAATTCATAATATTTTCTGCTGAAGGAGAGCGACAAATATTACCCAAGCAGACGAAAAGTAATTTATAAGACATATTTTTAAATTTTGAAAGTAATTTTTTAGTCGGGAACGCTCGCCGACTAAAATCATTTAACTATGGATTAGCTCGATCGAATTACATACCGGGAATATTTAAGCCGCTAGTCAATTCTTCCATGCGAACCCGCATCGTTTCTGTAGATTTATTGTAAGCATCTTTCATAGCTGCCGATACTGCTTCGGAAAGTTTTTCCGCACCTAAAGATAGTGCATCGGCAGAAATTTCGACGCGACGGGGTTCTTGGTTGCCGCTCATAACAACTTTAATCGAGCCGTCCTGACTTTCGCCGGTAATTTCCATTTGCTCGAGTTCTTCTTGAAGTTCTTTAGCACCTTGTTGAACTTGCTGAGCCTTTTTAACTGCATCAGCTAGTTCTTTCATTTTGCCTAAACCGAATCCAAATCCTTTTCCTTGTGCCATTTTAGTAATTTATCGATTTTAGTTTACAAAGTTTAACTTTACTGGAGAGAATTCACCTTTATTCAATTTTAATAGTCTGAGGTTGTCAAAACTCGATCGAGGCTGGTTTAAAACTCTCCCACCAATTTTACTTCTGGGTGTAATTTTAATAACCAACGATCTTCGACTCTTTCTTGAACGTGGTGAATGAGTTTTAAGATATCATCGGCGGTAGCATTACCGCAGTTAAGAATAAAATTAGCGTGACGTTGAGAGACGATCGCGCCGCCAATTTGGTATCCTTTCAAACCGATCTGTTCGATCAGCCAGCCAGCAGCATAATCTTGGGGGTTGCGAAATACGCTACCGCAACTGGGTCGATCGTAAGGTTGTTTGCTTCTGCGATCGTGTAAATTTTTTGTGGTGGTAGCGATCGATTCTGCTTTTGAAAAACCTGGTTCTAATTTAAAGGTAGCTTCGACGACTAAACGGCGATCGCCCTGTAAAATCGAACTGCGATATTGATAATTTAGCCGATCGACTGCGAGGGTTTCTATTTCTTGTTCGGGAGAAACTACTACGGTGTTAACTAAGAGATCGGCGATACATTTATTGTGAGCACCTGCATTCATAACTACCGCACCGCCAACCGTTCCGGGAATGCCTACGGCCCATTCTAAACCTTGCCAGCCTTGTTTGGCGGCCAGCCAAGCCAAACGAGCGATCGGTTCTCCTGCGCCTACGGTAATCGTACCTGTTTCGGGATCGAATTTGCGGTAACGAAGGTGACGAGTGCCGATAGTCAAGCCGGGAATACCGCGATCGCTTACTAAGAGGTTAGATCCCGCACCTAAAACGGTAAGAGGTATGTCTTGGGACTGATACCATTCTAGAGTGGCTTCTAATTCATCCCAATTGCTTGGAGCTACGTACCATTGAGCTAGCCCCCCTACTCGTAAAGAAGTTAAATGAGACAAAGAAACTTGCGGCTTAATTAAGCATTCCGTTCCGGGCAATTTAATCGCTGAAACAGTCTTTTGTAGGGGGGCATACTGAGAGATAGTTTTCATAAGATAGGCAATTGCTGCTCGATTGTATGACTGTTAAATTAGGAGGATTGTTTCTTAATCTGGCTGGAGTCAAGTTTAGTTCTTTTCCCCTAAAAGTGATGTTTTCTCCGATCTCAGAGATTTCTGTTGCGGTGGAATTGAAGTTTTTCAGGCCGATTTTTTTTGCGATCGACAGGACAATAAATCTATTAATTTCGGTATGGTTTGATTGAGATTTCCCGCGCCTAAAAATAAAACTAAATCTCCCGGACGCAAATTTTCTTGTAATAATTCATTAAGATCGTTGTCACTAGGATGGTACAAAACATTTTTATTTTTTTTGTGACGGGCTGAGATTGCCGATGCTACCGTAGCCCCACTAATATTATTAAAATTGGTTTCTCCGGCACTATAAATGTCTGTGACAATTACTAAATCGGCATCTTCAAAAGCGGCTGCAAATTCTGCTAAAAATGTTGCGGTGCGACTGTAGCGGTGAGGTTGAAATACGGCAATTAACCTTTTGCGACTCAGGCCGTCGATTTGCAAGCGAGCTGCAGCTAGGGTAACGCGAATTTCGCTCGGGTGGTGAGCGTAATCATCTACGAGGGTAATATTATTCACACTACCTCGCACTTCAAAGCGTCTTTTAGCCCCCTCAAAATTAGAAATCGCATCAGAGATTACCTCGAAGCTCAAACCTCGCTCTCGTCCCACTGCAACAGTTGCTAGAGCGTTACTTAAGTTATGCTTGCCCAGTAGGGGCGATCGTAATCTTCCCAACAATTGTCCTTTTTCCCAAATTTCAGCCACAGTTTCGCTGCTGTGATAGCTTACATTTTTTGCGGTGTAGTCAGCATCTTTCTCCGGGTCGATACTGTAGGAAATACTGGGAAAACCCTCTAGTTCGAGCAGTTTTTGCGTATTTTCACAGTCGATACAAGCAACAATTGTTTCGCATTGGCTGGCGAAAGTTTGAAATATTTTGACTACTTCAGCTAAATTTTGGTAGCGATCGGTATGATCTAGTTCGATATTAGTAATTACACCGATTTTGGCAGTATATTTAACTAGAGAGCCGTCGGATTCGTCTGCTTCGGCAACTAGAACGTTACTCCGACCCGAGCGAGCATTTCCACCCCAAGCATCTACTTCTCCGCCAATAATAACCGTCGGATCTAAACCGCCTTGTAAAAGTACGTAGCCGATTAAACTGCTGGTGGTTGTTTTGCCGTGAGTTCCGGCTACGGCGATACTCTGATAGTCTGCAATTAAAGCCGCTAAAAGATCGGAGCGATGATAAATTGGATAGCCGCGATCGCGACAGGCTCGATATTCTTGATTATTGGGATCGATCGCAGTCGAACAAACTACTTGTGGGCTAAAAAATGCCCCTTGAGTTGCTAAAAAATCTAAATTATTGCTCGTTTGGGAATCAAAAATAGTCGCGCCAACTTTTGCCAAACGACGAGTAATGTGAGTCGATCGCAGATCCGAACCCGATACTGGTAAATCGCGCTCGGCTAAAATGTAAGCTAAAGCAGACATCCCGATTCCGCCAATACCGATGAAATGGAAAGGTCTGCCCTTGAGATCGATAGTTTTCAAAATTTGCTCTCCTTAAACACCACAACAGATTAAAAACACGGTTCTTCAGATCGCTTGCGAAATAATACCAGTAATTTCCGATCGAATCTGTAAATATTTTTATTGCTGGAGATTTTTTAACCTTGAAGTGCTATTTTTAGACCCTCAGCCGATGCTTGTAAAATTTAGTTTATTTAAAGTTTATTTAAAGCTCTAAGTGTTTGTCTTAGAATGACACAGTTTTGGGCAATTGTCTGTTTTAAAGCTGACGTTCCCTAAAAATCGGCAAATTCAGGCAATAAAAGAGAAAGAGAGGTTTTTCTGGGGCAAAAGCCAGCAGAAAGCTAGAGGAGATCGAGATTTTTAATCCGATCGATCTTCGAGAATTTTCAGATCTCGATCGGGCATTGCAGATAAATTAAGTTTGCAGATCGAAAAGTTGGAAGTTATAAGATATTATTGGTTTCATTAAGAATAATTTAATTTATTTAGTTAACACAAAGAGGGCAAGAAAAAGTGATTAGAGTAGCGATCAATGGTTTCGGACGCATCGGACGTAATTTTTTAAGATGCTGGCTGGGAAGAGAAAATAGTCAATTGGAAGTTATTGGCATTAACGATACCTCCGATCCCAAAACAAACGCGCACTTGCTCAAATACGATTCGATGCTAGGAAAACTAGACGCTGATATTAAAGCAGACGAAAATTCCCTAATAGTAAACGGAAAAACGATTAAGTGTTTTTCCGATCGCAATCCTTTAAACTTGCCCTGGGATTCTTGGGGAATCGATCTAGTAATCGAATCTACTGGCGTATTTGTTACTGAAGAGGGTGCTTCTAAGCACTTAGCCGCTGGTGCAAAACAAGTTTTAATTACTGCACCAGGTAAAGGAGGAAATGTCGGAACTTACGTAATTGGAGTTAACGACAGTCAATACAAGCACGGTGAATATAAAGTAGTCAGTAATGCTAGCTGTACTACTAACTGTCTCGCTCCCATAGCTAAAGTTATTAACGATAATTTTGGCATCATTAAAGGTACGATGACTACTACTCACAGTTACACTGGCGATCAGCGCATTCTCGATGCTAGCCATCGCGATCTGCGTCGCGCTAGAGCTGCTGCAATCAACATCGTACCTACTTCTACTGGTGCTGCAAAAGCGGTTGCTTTGGTCATTCCAGAACTTAAAGGTAAGTTAAACGGTATTGCTTTGCGAGTACCCACTCCTAACGTTTCTGTAGTCGATTTAGTGGTTCAAGTTGAAAAAAGCACTATAGCCGAACAAGTTAATGAAGTTCTTAAAAAAGCTTCGGAAACTTCTATGAAAGGAGTTTTAGGTTATAACGATCTTCCTTTAGTTTCTTGCGATTTTCGCTGTACTGATGATTCTTCTATTGTCGATGCCAGTCTGACTATGGTTATGGGTGGCGATATGGTTAAAGTTGTAGGTTGGTACGACAACGAATGGGGTTACTCTCAAAGAGTCGTTGACTTGGCTGAGTTAGTTGCTAAAAATTGGCAATAAATTTTACTGTTAGCTGTTTGCTCTTGGCTGTTTGCTTTTAAGTAGAGAATTAGTTATTGAAAATTCATACTTTCGATCGCCAATCAACAACGGCTTTTATCCTCCCCAGGTTTATTATTTAAGCTTGGGGATTTTATTTTAAAAGGAAACTTCGATCTCTTCATCGACAACCACTAAGATATTTTCTCGATCGAACTGCTCGAGATAAGCTCGAATTATTTGGTTGAGCGCAATTTCGTTGTCTATCGTATCGTAAAATAAAAGACTAACAATAATAGATTCTTCTGCAATGATTCTGTTGTTGCTATCGCGAAACTGTTCTTCGGTTTTAAAAATTGTCAGTCCGTTAGGAAAGCGGGGCGTAATTACATTCTTAATAAACGTATCTAAATCGTTGTCAGAAACTCGATCGCGAGGGGCATAATTATCTTTAAGAAATAAATTAACTTCGATCGATTCGGGATTAATATCGTTATCGATAAGATTATTTTCAGCACCAAAACTAACGGTAATATCTTCGTTAACTGCTAATAAAACGCTTTCTTGGTCGAATTGCTGAATGTATGATTTAATAATTTCATCGATTGCAATTTCATTTTCTAAAGTATCTTTTAATAACAGGGTTACTACTTGAGAAGGTTCTTGAATAATTGTATTGCTGCGATCTCTATATTGCCCGTCCGCATCAAAAATCGTAAATCCATTAGGAAAACGAGGTGTAATATTATTATCGACAAAGTTAGCAAATTCTCTTTGAGAAACCTCTTTGCCATTTGGCATACTGCGTCCGAAAAATAAATTGACTTCAATAAATTCGGGATTAGGATTGTTTTCAATTAGATTTTCACCTGCGCCAAATCCAACTTTTAATTCATCTTTATTGGTTACTTTTAAGATATTTTTTTCCTCGAATTCTTCTCTATAAGCCGCAGCAATTCGCTCGATCGCGATTTGGTTTCGATCGCTATCTTCAATAAATAAAGTCACGACTTTAGAGAAGGTTTCGCTAATTTTACCGCTACTATTGCCAAATTGTCTTCTTGCGTCGAAAATAGTTAATCCATCAGGAAATCGAGGGGTAATATTATTATCGACAAAAGCAGCAAATTCCGTTTCAGAAACTTGCTTTCCTTCGGGAAGATTGAGATCGAAAAATAAGTCTTTTTGAATTAGATAAGAGTCTTTTGTTTGCGGATAATCCGTTGCAATTGCTGCGACTATAGCTATAGTTGTCAATAGATTTTGTGAAGTTTTTAGTAGTAATCGAATCATGAAGATATTCCTCTTTTTTTTAAATTGCTCTGTTTTACTTTTGAATTTTAAATTTTAGTTGATTCTTTTTTTTAGATGGCAAGTTAGAGCGAAGTAAAATAATAGTATTTTTTTAAAGTAATAAAAATGCAAGTTTAGGTAGTAATTCACCGGAAATAGGAGGATTTTTAGCTATTTCTTTTTAGAGCCAATAATTTTCATTTATTTAGCTAATGGCTGAAAATTGGGATAAGGATCGATCGAGTTGCTAGCAATGATTATATAATAATTGTTTTTTACTCCGATCGTTTCTCAAAAATTAATTACAAATAGTTCGAGTCAATTTTTTTTAGAGATAAAGGGATTCGATCGCTAATAAAAAACACTGAACTGTCTTGGAATGCCGAGAAACTTTAAAAGCAACAAACTGGTGATAACCTCAGTAACAAGATAGTAACAATTGAATGTTATCGTAATTAATTATGTGTCTAATCTTCATAAGAAGAATTTGCCTAACTCTTTGAATTAGATAGTAATTACAATTAAATGAATCACAATTATATATTACCAGTCAAAAGCAATAACGATCGCACTAAATTGGAGTCTTTCGACAAGCAAAAAGAAAAAATAGATCGATTTAAAAGAAAATTATTCAAACAAGAACGCGATCGCCTTTGGAAAATCCTCAAAAAAATCCGCCTGAAGGAAGATTTAGAGAGTTTTTTATTAACAATAACAGCAGCAATTAAACAAGAATTACAACTCGATCGCGTCTGTATTTATCGTTTCGATCTAGAAAGCGGAGGGGAAAAAGGTCAAATAATCGCAGAATCTGCAAGCAAAGACTTTACTCCTACTTTAAATGAAATTCTTCCGAGTCTTGTTTTTGGGGCAAAAGATGCAGCAGAATATTATTTTCAAGGATTGGTAACTTTAGATGTAAAAAATTTATCGGCTTATCAAAAGCAAGTATTAACTCGATTTCAAGTCAGATCTTCGGTAGCATTACCTATTTTATTAAACTCAATTTATTCGGCAAAAGAGGAGCGATCGGAGGAAGTTTGGGGTTTATTAGTAGCGCAGCAATGTCAGAGGGAGCGTCAATGGCAAGAAAATGAAATTAATCTGCTCGATCGCATTAGTAGGGAAATAACTATTAGATTGCAACAAGATCGATCGGAAATTAAATTATTAGAGGGAAAAGATATCTTGAGTTCGATCGAGCGATCGATGACGATAAAGATGCAAGCAATAGCTACTAAAGTGCGTCAATCTCTCGAAGCAGATCGAGCAATTGTTTGGGCTTTAAATCCTGACTGGAGCGGCAAAATATTAGCAGAGTCCGTAGGGGCTAATTGTCAGAAAGTAGGGCATAAATTCGCAGTCAATTATTTTTTAAAAGAAGAAGAAAATCGGCCTTATTATTTAGTTAACAATATTGAAAGTAAAAAAATAGATCGTCACTCCCGCGAAATTTTAGAAAAATTCGCAGCAAAAGCTTATCTTAAAGTACCGATCGAGCAAAACGGCCAACTATTAGGATTTTTAGCAGTTTATTACAACTCAACTTCTCGAAACTGGTCGCGATCGCAAATAAATTTAACAATCGATTTTGCTAGTAAATTGAGCTTTCCACTCCAGCAAACTGCTACGATCCGTAAAAGGGAGTTTGAAAAACAGCAAAGCCAACAAATTCAAAAAAGAGAAAAAGAACTAAAAAAAACTATTTCTCTATTAAGAAAGGCAAAAAATGAAGAACTGATTTTTCAAGTTGCAACTCAATCGAGTAGAAAAATTTTGGCAGTCGATCGCGCGGTAATTTATCGTTTTAATTCCGATTGGAGGGGAGAATTTGTCGCCCAATCTCATCCTAGCAATATAGCGAGTTTAGCCAAGACAATTAAAGATATTTACTGGCAAGAAAATCGAGCTAGAAATTATAAATTTGGCGAATGTTTTGCTGTAGAGGATATTGATGATGAAAAGCACCCATCTAGCAATTTAGAACTTCTCAAACAATTTGAAGCTAGAGCCTATGCGATCGCTCCGATTATGACAGAAGATAACAAACTTTGGGGAGTTTTAGGTGTTTATCAAAACAGTAAAATTCGCAAGTGGCAACCTTCTGAATTAGAAGCTCTCAAAGAGATTGCTACTCAACTGAGTATCGCCAGACAGAAGATAGAATATATCAGAAGGTTAGAGCAAAAAGCCGAGCGAGAAACAGTATTAAACAAAATAGTTGCAAGAATTCGCGAATCTTTGAACCTCAAAGAAATTTTTGAAACCACTACTCGAGAAATACGCAATATACTAAAATGCGATCGAGTGGCAATTTATCGTTTTAATCCCGACTGGAGCGGCGAATTTGTTGCCGAATCTCGCGGCCCCGAATGGCTATCTTTGCTAGAATTACAGCACGCTCGTCCCGAAATTATTGAAAACGTCAATGAGTGTAGCATCAGAAATTTAGCCGAAAATCGAGGTATATTCGGGACAAAAGATACTCGCATCCAAGAAACTAAAGGCAGTATTTTTAATAAAACAGTACCCTATCGCATCAGCAACGATATCTATCAATCCGACTTTTCTGACTGTTATCTTAAAGCTTTAGAAGCATATCAAGCTAAAGCTTACATCATTTTTGCACTCTATCAAAAAGAACGTTTGTGGGGTTTATTAGCCGTATATCAAAACTCCTCCCCTCGTAATTGGCAAGAATCTGAAGTAAAATTATTAAATACGATCGCCTCTCAATTGGGAGTAGCAGTATTGCAAGCAGAATATGCCAGAAAAATTGAAATTCAATCCCTACAAGAAGCAGCAACTGCGCAAATTGTCGCTAGAATTCGTCAATCTTTAAACCTCAATGAGATTTTTGAAAGAACTACTTGGGAAATACGCAATTTATTAAAATGCGATCGAACCGCAATTTATCGTTTTAATCCCAACTGGAGCGGGGAATTTGTCGCCGAATCTCGCTCTCCTGAATGGGTATCTTTGCTAGAATTACAAAAAGCTAATTCGGCAATTTCTGAGAATATCGATAGTTGCAGTTTGAAAAATTTGGCTGGCGATCGAACTGTAGTCGGGACAAAAGATACTTATATCGAAGAAACCAAAGGTAGTATTTTTAGTAGAAGCATTCCCTACCGCATCAGCAACGATATTTATAATTCAGGTTTTTCTGATTGTTATATTAGAACTTTAGAAGCATATCAAGCTAAAGCTTACGTTATCATCGCTCTCTATCACGGCGAAAAATTATGGGGTTTGTTAGCTGCATATCAAAACTCCTCTACTCGCAATTGGCAAGAATCTGAGGTTAAATTATTAAATGCGATCGCTTCTCAATTAGGAGTAGCAGTATTGCAAGCAGAATACGCCGATCGACTCGAGGAAAAATCAAAAAATCTCGACCTAGCTTTGGAGCGGGAAAAAACAGCTAAAGAGAATTTAGAAAAGCAAGCTATTGCCATGTTAAAATCGATCGAACCTGCTTTTAAAGGGGATTTAAGGGTTAGAGCTGATGTTACTCGCGATCGAATTGGCACTATTGCCGCAGCTTATAATACTACTTTAGATTCGCTTCAAGATATCGTCATTCAAGTAAAAAATACCGTAAAACAAGTAGTTGAAACCACTAATAATAATAATACTTCGATCGAAGTTCTCTCTAGCAAAGCTCAGCTACAAACCAACGAGCTTAACCATGCTCTAGCTCAAATCCAAGAAACGATCGAAACTAGCCAATTAGCCGCTCTCAACGCTCGACAAGTCGAATCTGCGATCGAGCAAGCCAATCTAACGGTACAATCTGGAGATAGGGCAATGGATAAAAGCGTCGCAAGTATTAACGAAATTCGCTCTTTTGCGATCGATGCCGGAAAGCGAATTAAGCACCTCAGAGAATCTTCTCAGAGAATTTCTAAGGTGGTAAGTTTGATTAGTTCTTTTGCCGCTCAAACTAATATCCTCGCTTTAAATGCTACCCTAGAAGCTACTCGAGCCGGAGAATATGGTAAGGGTTTTGGTGTAGTTGCCGATGAAGTTCGTAATTTATCCCTTCAATCTGCCGAAGCTACTACAGAAATTGAAAAACTAATTCAAAATATTCAAGCAGAAACTATCGAAGTATCTGCAGCAATGGAAAAAGGAATCGAACAAGTAGAAAGAGGGACTCATTTTGTTAATGAAACTAGAGAAAATTTGAATCAAATTGTTACTTCTACTGGAGAAATTAGCCAGCTCGTAAAATCTATTAACAATGCAGCTAACGCTCAAAGTCAACAAGCTGAATCGGTAATGAGCGCGATCGGACAAATCGCCACGATCGCTCACGAAACTTCCGACGACTCTTTATCCATTTCTGCTTCTTTCGCTGAATTACTAGAAATGGTGGCACAATTACAAAATAATATCTCTCAATTTAAAGTTGAATAGATTCAGTCGCGATCGGATCGAAATTAAATCCGATCGTCTTATTAATAAGTAATTTATTAGCAGCAGGAAATTGGTATAAGTTCTCGAGTTCGCGGTACGATCTTTAAAATAAACTGCCGTTTCAAAAAATATGATTGCAGAGCTAGAAAATATAGTAAGATCGGAATCAGATGTTATTAAATGGGAAGATGCTGCCCAAAATTGGCAAGAAAAAATTAATCGCGCGATCGCCAGTAAAAATCCCCCAGATTATTTAATTTATCCCCACGATAGCGAAACTCTCTCTAAAATTATTAAATATGCCTCTACTCACGAATTAACGATTATGCCTTGCGGTAGCGGCAGTAAAATCAGCTGGGGAGGACTAAAAAAAGATATTCGTTTGTTATTATCTACCAAAAAACTCGATCGCATTGTCGAACACGCAGTTGACGATCTTACTGTTACCGTCGCAGCAGGGGTAAAATTAAGCAATCTACAAAATATTCTCAAAGATAAAAATCAATTTCTAGCTTTAGATCCGGCTTACCCTGAAAATGCGACGATCGGAGGCATAATTGCGACAGCAGATAGCGGTAGTTGGCGATCTCGTTACGGTGGAGTTAGAGATATGTTACTGGGAATATCTTTTTTGCGCCCTGACGGGGCTGTTGCCAAAGCTGGCGGTAGAGTTGTTAAAAATGTGGCCGGATACGACTTAATGAAGCTGTTTGCTGGCTCTTACGGCACTTTAGGGATTATTACCGAAGCTACTTTTAGATTGTATCCTCTGCCAGAATCTTCGATAACTATTTTACTATCTGGGGAAAATGAAGCGATCGCTACGGCTACTCAAACTTTACTCAATTCGACTCTAACCCCCACTGCTGCTGACTTACTCTCTCCTGGTTTGGTTAAGGCTTTAGAAATTGGCACGGAGAATGCTAGTTTAGTAGTTCGTTTTCAAAGTATAGCAGAAAGTTGTGCCGAACAAACTAAAATATTAGAATCGATCGCCAAAAATTTAAATCTAAAAACGATTTTGTATCGAGATAGTGAGGAAGAAAAATTATGGCAAAGATTACAAAAAATAATTAGAATTCCTGTTTCAAAGAGTGCGATTACTTGCAAAATAGGAGTAATACCGAATGCTGCTGTAGAAACATTAAATAAACTGACGACGTTAACTAATAATTCTGGATTGGGTTTAATTAGAGCTAGTAGTGGCTTGGGTTGGTTAAATTTAGATTCCGATGGAGCAGAAATTAAAAAGATGCGATCGCATTTAGAAAATAATCGCGGCTTTCTGAGTATTTTAGAAGCACCAAAAGAAATTAAAGGAGCGATCGAACCTTGGGGATATACTGGCAACGCTTTAACAATTATGCAAAAAATCAAACAGCAATTCGACCCCAAAAATATTTTAAATCCTCAAGGCTTTGTCAGCAATATTTAACTGTTTGCGGGACATAATCGTCTTTGTTCTACAAATTAAATTAAATAGAGGCGATCGAACTAAATAAAATTTAGAAAATAGACAATTCCGAACAAAAATTAAAAACAAATAATTAATTAACAACAGAAAAATGCAAACATCAGATAACAGTTTAAACAACTTCGATTTTAAAACTACAACAAATAAAAACTTAAAAGGATTCGATCCAAAAGATCCGCCCAAACAAGAACTGATCGACACCTGCGTACATTGCGGCTTTTGTTTGGCAACTTGTCCCAGTTATCGAGTAATCGGAAAAGAAATGGATTCTCCGAGGGGAAGAATTTATTTAATGGATGCAATTAACAAAGGAGAAGCAGCATTAACAGATGCGACGATCGAACATTTTGATTCTTGTTTGGGATGTCTTGCTTGCGTTACTACTTGTCCTTCTGGAGTAGAATACGATAAATTAATTTCCGCTACTCGTCCCCAAGTAGAAAGAAATCAAAATCGTAGTTGGTGGGAAAATTTTATTAGAGCGATAATATTTAATTTATTTCCCTACCCCGATCGCTTGCGAATCTTTTTACCCCTTTTATATATTTACCAAAAACTAGGAATTCAAACACTTATCCGCAAAACAGGACTGTTAAAATTAATCGCACCAAATTTAGCAGCAATGGACTCAATTTTACCGACAATTACTCTCAATTCTTTCCGAGATAATTTACCGGATACCATACCAGCTCAAACCGAAAAAAAATATCGCGTTGGGGTAATTTTAGGCTGCGTACAAAGACTGTTCTTTTCCCCAGTTAACGAAGCTACAGTTAGGGTTTTAACAGCTAACGGTTGCGAGGTAGTAATTCCAAAAACACAAGGTTGTTGTGCTGCATTACCCGCACACCAAGGACAAGAAAAACAGGCACAAGAATTAGCCAAACAAATGATAGATAGTTTTGCCGAAACAGATGTAGACTACATTATTATTAACGCTGCTGGCTGCGGACATACTTTAAAAGAATACGGTCACATTTTAAAAGACGATCCAGAATATCAGGATAAAGCAAAACAATTTTCAGCAAAAGTAAGAGACGTTCAAGAATTTTTAAGCCAGATCGAACTAACAGCAAAACTATCTCCTTTAACTGACGGAGAATTAACCATGGTTTATCAAGATGCTTGTCATTTATTGCACGGTCAAAAAATTAGCTTACAACCCCGTCAGTTATTGAAAAAAATTCCTCAAGTCAAATTAAAAGAGCCGATCGATGCTGCTTTATGTTGCGGAAGTGCTGGAGTTTATAATATGCTTCAACCAGAAGTAGCCGACGAGTTAGGCCAGCAAAAAGTTAATAATTTAGTAAATACTGGGGCTGAATTAATTGCTTCTGCTAACCCAGGTTGTTCCCTACAAATTAAAAAACATTTAGAATTACAAGGAAAAACAATAACTTTAATGCATCCGATCGAATTATTGGATCTTTCAATTAGAGGGATAAAATTAAATCTCTAAAACTTTTTTTAATAGCTAGCGCGTCAAATTAAAGTTAAAATTACTGCGACGCGCTTACGATTGAAATCGTGAGTATTAGTTAAGTCTAAATTTTTTATTGAGTCGATCGCAAAATACTAGCTGTTCGTTAAAATTTGGAGAAATAAAATCGTGAATAGATTTAACAAAATTATTTCTAGTTTATACTCGTCTAAAAATATTATTCTTGGCTTAATTTTAATTGTTATTTTATTAGGTGGTTGTGCTAACAAAGAAAAAGATCGAGAATTTGAAATGTACTTTTATAGATCTTTAAATTACATCAATGTAGCTCGGGGCTTAAACGATATCGATCTCGAAAGGAAAAAAACATTCTTCGAGTCAGAATATACCATGGAATTAGCCCAAAGAATAGCTAGAGAAGATTGCCATCGTCTCAAAAAAAGAATTAAAGTAGTCGAAAAAAATGAAACTAAAATAGACTTTTTACGGAAAAGAGGACAAAGAACAGAACAAGAAATTGAAGATATTAAAGACATCGATCGCGCTATTTATTTAGCAGGAAAATTAAGTTACTGTCCTAAATTTATCGATCCGAAAATTGAAATTTATAAGACAATTCGTAAGAATGAATTTTAATTGATATTTGTTTCGCGAAGAGGTTCATTTTAAGATCGTCTCGAAAAGTGGCATAAAAAATAAAGTAAGCTTTAAAATTGGACTCGAGATGCAAAAAGATGATTTAAATTACTAAAATAGGTAAAAATTGGACGTGAGGCATTTTCCGTATGATGGATTTTGTGGCACAAGCTGCTAAGATTGTAATTACTATATTAGGGACAAAAGCCTTAGAAAGAATTGGCACAAAATTACCGGATATATTAACAGAGAAAATTCGCAAATTTACCGCATCCCTAGAGCAAATCTCTCCCGATACTGCAAAAGCTCTTAAACTAGCCCCAGAACAACCGTTAAACAGCGATCGAGTAGAAAGAGAAATAATAGCAGCAGCACGAAACAATCCTGAATTTAAAGAAATATTGCTCGATTTAGAAAAAGCAATACATAATTACTATCTAGCTAGCAAAGGACAGCAAAACATAATTAATAACGATCGAGTTAACCGATTCAGCAAAAAATATTTTTCAAATTAATAATATCGAAAATTTTAATAATACTGTAGGTGACTGAAAGCATTCGCATAAGAATAATACACCGTTAGAAATTCACTGGCAAGATGTTTGCGGAAAAATATTAGAAAAACAGCGAGAATATGGGGAATTTAGACGCAAAGCAACCGATCGAGGTTTTGAATTAAAGATTAATGTAGCTCTAAGTTTAGTCGATCGCATCCAACAACAGCGAAAAGCAAAAAAAGAAAAAGAAAAAGAAGAAAAAGATCGAACTTTTCCAGGATATTATCAATTCGATCGATTTTTAAAAGAAGTTATCGACACTGAAAAAAGCAAGTATATTGCTATTGTTGGTAAACCTGGAGCGGGAAAAACAAAGCTGTTAGAAGATATTGCCTTTTGGATACAGGAAAATAATAAAGGCTATCCGATATGCGTATCGTTGGGAAAGTTAAAAGATTTAGAAGATTTAGAAAAGAAACCCCTCGAAGAATATTTATTAAAAGAATGGTTAGAAAAAGCACTGTCATATATCAAAACAAAAATAGACGAGCGACATACTGATGCTTTAAAACAACTATTTAGAGAGGGTAAAGGATGGCTGCTATTAGATGGTTTGGATGAGATAACAGCTTCTTCCTCCATTAAAGCTTTGGCTCGAATTAAGCAAGAATTGGACGGATTTTTTAATGGGAGAGTAATTATTACTTCCAGACTTAATATTGGAGATGGGAGTAGTATCAATCTTGCTGGTTTTGAAACTTATCTCACTCTAGATTTTCAACAAAAACAAGTAGAAGAATTTATTCAGCAGTGGTTTGCTGAAGCTGACAAAAAAGATAAGACAAATTTAGCTCTAAAAAAGGTAAAGAGATTACAGAGCAAGTTAAAAGAGACAAAAAATATCAAGATTAAAGATTTAGTTAGAAACCCTCTGTCATTATCGCTTTTGTGTCAAATTTTCTATGTAGATGATTCTGTAGAGTTACCCCAAACTAAAGCACAACTTTATCGGCTATTTACCCAAAATTTTTATCGCTGGAAACAAGAGCAACATCCAGATTTAATCGAGAAAGATAAACCAGTCAAAAAATTACATAAAGCTCTTGCTAAATTATCTCTAGCAGCAATTGAAAACAAACTTAGATTTAGAATTAAACGAGAATTTGCTCGCGAAACTATGGGCAATAAAATGTTTAAATTAGCTTGGGATTTAGGTTGGTTAAATTTAGTAGAGAAAGAGTCACAATTACAAGGTACTGTTTACTGTTTCTTTCATCCGACTTTTCAAGAATATTTTGCCGCACAAGCAGTTGACGATTGGCATTTTTTCCTAGATGAAAGATCGAAAGATATAACAAAAAGCATTTATGGTATTTTCGATTCGCAGTGGAAAGAAGTTATTTTATTTTGGTTGGGAAGAGAAGATATTAAATCAGATATTAAAGAAAAATTTATTAGTAATTTAAAAGAGTTTCGAGATTTTTGTCAAGGATTTTATGGTTATCAAGCTTATTTTTTAGCCGCAGCAGGAATTAATGAATTTCAAGATTGCTCTTTAGAGTTAACCGAGGAAATAGTCACAAAAGTAATTGAATTGAGCTTTGGATATTTCAACGAAGAAATAAAACAATGGATTCAATTTATCGAACCAATTACCAAACCTGCCAAAATAGCATTACTAGAAACCAATCAAAAAATAGCAATACAATTTTTAATTGAACGGCTAAATAACTGCAAGAAAAGTAGTGTCATTCAAGAAATTATTAATATCTTAGGTAAAATTGCTGTTGGAGATGACAAGGCGATCGCAACTCTTAAAAACCTCTTAGAAGATAAAGAACTCAATCAAAATGAAAGAATTAGTCTCTGTGCTGCTCATAATTTAGGCATAATCGATCCAAACAATCAAAAAGCAATTAAAACACAAATAGAACTATTAAAAACTGCCAATCACCATTGGACTCAGATCGACGCAGCAGGAAGCTTACAAGTAATAGGTAACAACGATCGATTAGCTATCAATGAATTAACAAATATATTAAAAACTAACGATAATACTAATATTTTGGTTTTTGGTACTGATACTCTAGAAATCATTGCTGTTGGCAATAAAAAATGTATTCAAGAATTAATTGAGTTTATAAATTCTGATAATAATACCTGGAATTGCGAATTAGCAGTTTCTTGCTTGGGAAAAATTGCTCCGGGAGATAGCAATGCTGCTGAATCTTTGAAAAATCTACTACAACATACACAAAATCATTTTATCTTTTCTAGAGCTGTAGATAGTTTAAAAGATATTTTGCCAGACAATTTAGAAATAGTTGAATTGCTAAATAGAATTATTCAAGAAACTGAAAATGAAGAAATTAAACAGTCAGCATTTTATTATCTAGAAGTAATTAATGCCAGTAATCTAATCGCTCTCGAAGCACAGCTAGAAATACTTAAAAAGAATAATAATCAGATCGCTCGTAATCGTGTCGCCAACAAGATAATAAGCAAGTATGTAGGAAATAAAAAAGCGATCGAGAGTTTAGATGAAATCATTCAAAACCTAGATTTAGCTCCCTTAAGGATTATAGAATTTGCTGAAATTTTAGCCGCGATCGATCCTGACAATGACACAGCTATTGATTCAGTTATAGAAATTATTGAAATTGCTAGAAATGACGATATTTTTAAAGAATGGGAAATTGTTTTAGCCAGAAAAGAGGAAAATGAAAATTCAGATGATTCTGAACTTTTCGCACTGCAAGAAAGAGAAATATTAGAAGTACAAGAACAAAGCAATCCCAATAGTAGTTATAGGGATTGTTGCAAAGAAGCGATCGAGTCTTTGGGAAAAATCGGTCAAAACAATCCTAAAGTTATTAGCTTTATTATCGAACTTCTAAATATTAAACAACCTATTAGCTCGGCAGTTTTCGAGACTTTAGCAAAAATTGCTTCTAATAACGAAATTGCTATTGATTCCTTAATAGAAATAATATTAGATAACGATTCTAATAATTCTACTCGTTATGAAGCTATATCTTGTTTGGGAAAAATTGCTATAGGTAATGAAAAGGCGATCGAAGCATTAATAACACTCGTACATACTAAAGAAAGAGATATTTTTATAGAAGCTTGTAATAGCCTCGAAAATATTCTTCAAGGTGATTTCGTACCTCAAGCAATTTTCCTTTTAAAAGAGTTTATAACCGATGAAATACACCAACAAAATTATTTACTCTACAAATCTTGCTATAAATTAATCGATCGTTGCTCGCAAATTGTTCCTTATACAGTCTTTTATCGAGCTTGTTACACTCCTAATCTAGAATATTATCAAAAACTTTTAAAAATCAAACAAAAAGTTAACGACAAAATAGGTGAGTTAATTTGTTCGATCGCTATCTCTATTTTGTATCTGCGGAAATTTAAAATTAAGGAATTTTTGGCAACAAATAGGTTAGCAGCTCAAATATTAATCACAATTGACACATCGTCTCTCGATCTTCTTAACTTACCTCAATCGCTAAAATTGCCAATTAAATTTATAAATATACTCAAAAAGCGATTTTTATCTCGATACTGAAGATCGGATTTTAAAAATTTATTTCACGAAAAAATCGTTAGTGGTAGTGAAGTTTACCTCCGTATTTTCACTAAACTAGTCTTCTAGCGCGTCTAAAATTCGATCCCTATTTTTGGTAACTTTCATCGATCGCAGTTTTTTTGTTTTACTCGATCGAGTTTGCTAGCAAATATTTCCGCAAGTCAAGACAATGTTTCGATGTTGCCATTATTGCGATCGACCAGCTTAAGAATCGATCGATTGTTATTAGTCAATTTGGCTGAAAATAATTAGTATAAAATCTCATGCTTATTTTTTTGCAAATCTTAATAATTAATAGTAAGGGTTAAAAAAAAGTACGCTAAAACTCGTTTAAATAAAGCTAAAAATAAAGACAAATTACTTATTTTCTCGAATCAATCGTATTTTAGCAAATAAAATCTTTCTTGAAGAGGAAAACGATCGTGAATCAAATGCAGCTTAAAAAGATAGTTATTGCTGGAACTCCAGGAGCGGGAAAAACTACTTTTATCAATACTATAAGTCAAATTAAAACAGTTAATACAGATCGAAGAGCAACCGATAAAACTAGCTTGCTCAAATCACATACAACCGTTGGCATGGACTTCGGGAAAATAAAACTTTACGACGATTTAGTCTTGCATCTTTATGGCACTCCCGGACAATCTAGATTTAATTTTATGTGGGAAGTTTTAATTACAAAAGCCGATGCATATATTTTATTAGTCGCAGCCAACCGTCCCGAAGAATTTCCAGAAGTTCGTCAAATTATGACCTTTATGAATCGTTTAATTGCAGTACCGATGATTGTTGGTTTGACTCATGTTGACGCTGAAAATGCTCTATCCGCTTCCCAAGTTGCTGCTGGAATAGGACTTAAGAATCATCCAAATAAACCGCCATTTGTGAGTCTCAATGCTAATAACCCTAAATCTATTAAACAAACTTTAATTGCTTTATTAAAGCATCTCAAAGCACAACAAGTGCAAAATAAATCTTTGCAATTAGCAACTCAAACAAATCGGAAAATGATTAGTTACGATCGCCAGCAAAGACGTTTTAGAAAAACTGATTTTTTAAAAAGTGGTTTTTCCCTGCATTAATTATTGCCAATTTATTTTCAACTCATAATTTAACCTCCTCAGATCTAACTGAAGAGGTTTTTAATTTATTCTTTGAGGTAACGACATCCAGAGGTACAAGTTTCTTGAATTTCCACCGCATAAAGTCCGGGTAAACCAGCTTTTTCTAACTTGTTAAAAATCCAGCGGGCTACTTGTTCGCTAGTAGGATTTTCTAAACCCATAGTTTCGTTGAGGTAGTAGTGATCTAAATATCGATCTAAAAGAGGTTGCAGGTATTCTTTAATATCCCCATAATCGATAACCATACCCTTTTTCGGGCCATTTTCGATTAAAGCATTTCCTTTAACATATACTTTCCCCAGCCAACTATGTCCGTGCAAGCGACTGCATTTACCATTATGATGGGGTAATTTATGAGCCGCTTCAAAACGAAATTCTTTATATATTAACCATTCTTCCACTGTTTCGATCGCTTGGCTGACATTTTTTGATGTTAATTTTATTGTTACTATCTTAACAAACTCATTATTGCTCAATTCAAGGTTGAATTAGCAGTTCTAGAGGCAAACAACATTATAATTTAAGAAAAGTTTTATTCTTTTAAGGTAAAACCCTCGAGAGAATAAAATTAACAAAATATTGAGCTTTTAAAAATCCTAAATATTTTAATTTTTATTTCTCAATAATTCGAGCAAATATTTACTCCGATCGATCGATTAATCGAGCATGGGTAAAAGTTCTTCTACTAAACGTTTAATTGCCAGAAAAACGATCCCTTGCTTGGCTTCTTTCGTTGCCAAAATCAGTAAAGCCACTTCTTCGCCACAACCAACCAAAATACTGTAACCTTTTTCCCCTTCAACTAAAACCCGTTCGATCGCCCCTCGAGCCAGATCGAACGCGATGCGATCGCCCAAAGATAGCATTGCTGCTGACATAGCCGCAGTTCTTTCTTCGTCAAGGGGATCGGGTAAAACTGCAGTTATCGGCAACCCATCGGGGCTAACCAAAATTGCTCCTTCAATCTGTGGAGTATTGACAATAAAGTCTTGTAATTTATTTTGTAAACTGGATACTTCTATCATGTTAGGCTTTTCAAGCAATTCATCGTTAAAAGTTTTACTTATTGTAATATCAGAAGATCGATAATGTTTGAGAATAGCAATTAAATCTTCTTTAGAAATTGGTTTGGCTAAATAATAATCTGCCCCCTGTTTTATGCCCCAATACTTATCCATTTCACTATTTTTATTCGAACAAAGGATAATTGGGATATGGCTTGTTTTGATACTATCTTTAAGAATACGACAAATTTCAAATCCGCTGCGATTTGGTAAAACAATATCTAAAATAATTAAACTTGGTTTATTGGTGTCAATTTTGTCTAGAGCATCTTCACCGCTTTCAGAAATACAAACTGAAAAGCCTTCTTGCTCCAAACAAATCTTAATAATTTCTCTATCCGTGATACTATCTTCAACTATGAGGGCAGTTTCCATATTGTCTTGCTACCTCGATCTCGATCTTCGCGATCGGCTAACTTGATTAAAACTATTAAAGTAAATTGTTATTATACCGTTTCAGTTTAATATTGCTACACTCGATCGCTTCTGAGTTCGGCAAGTGTAGCCTCTTGTTTCGCGCCTCTGCTATTAGGATAAGGCAAGGTAGATAAATAAAGGTAAAAGAAGGGATAAAAAACCAGGATTTATTATCCCTATCCCTGGGAAGATAATTCTTATTTTTACTCTCAAGTAATTAAGCTTAAAGATCGTCGTCAGTAATTTTTTCCCTATCTATATAAGAGTTGAATTTTTACCTTTGAGTAGATCTAATTCTTCACTTAAGGCATCGACGGTAAAACGAATTTGCTCTTCTGTATGAGTACAAGTTATAAAAAAACGTAACCTCGCCTCATTTTGAGGTACGGAAGGGTAAAACATAAAGGGAACGTTGATGCCGCGAGCGAAAAGATGGCGAGAAAGGACAACAGACTTTAAAGAATCGCCGACCACGATCGGAATTACTGGAGAATCTTTAGAGATACCAGTATTCAAGCCTCGCTCCTTAGCTAATTGTAAAAATAATTTAGCTCTTTGATGCAAGATTTTGACTCTTTGGGGTTCTTTTTTAAGTAACTCGATCGCGGCTAGAGTAGCTGCGGCATTAGGTGGGGCCATACCGACGCTAAAAACGAAACCGGGGGCAGTATATTTAAGATACTCGATTAAAGCCGCAGATCCAGCGATATACCCCCCACAACTAGCAAAAGACTTGCTAAGAGTTCCCATCCATAAATCTACATCATTGGGGTCTACAGCGAAATATTCGCCGATACCGCGACCGTTTTCCCCTAAGACTCCGATCGAATGGGCTTCATCTACCATCAAAAAAGTTTTATGCCGCTTTTTAATTTCGATAAACTGCGGTAAAGGTGCGATATCGCCGTCGGTGCTGTAAATACCTTCAATAACGATTAAAACTCGCTTGTAATAGCTGCGGCGATCGCTCAATATTTCATCTAATTTTTCCCAGTCGTTGTGAGGAAAAGCTAGGACTGTCGCTCCAGATAAAAAACAGCCTTGTAAAATACTATTGTGAGAGAGGCTGTCGTGTACGATCAAATCGTTTTTACCGAATAAATGACCGATGGTACTGACGTTAGTAGCGTGACCGCCGACGTACACTATACTAGCTTCAGTGCCGATAAAAGCGGCAATTTCTCGCTCTAATTCTTGGTGTAAAGGTTTTTCCCCGCAAACCAAACGACTCGCACAAGCAGAAGTTCCGTAACGGGCGATCGCTTGATTGGCTGCCGCAGATACGAACGGATCGCCGCACATATCTAAATAATTGTAAGTCGCGTAATTGATAAACTGGCGATCGCCAATAGTTGTAGTATTATTAACAATTCCTTCTTGAGGGATAAAAAAGGGATTGCCCAGACCCAAAGATTCGATTTCTTGTTGCTGTAATTTTAATTGTTTGTATTCGGGAGAAAGTTCGAAATTGTAATATTCTGGTAAAATTTCTTCTGCTTGTCGTTCTGAAGCCGGATAAGATGAGTCTGGAAGGATTTCTGCGGCTAAATATTGCGCTAAGACCTCGATATTTTGATAGTCCCACAATAAAGTGGGTGCGAGCCTCCTGCCTAAAAAACTTTCTAATTCTCCAGATAAGTTTACTGCTTCGATCGAGTTGAGACTGTAATCGATAAAATCTCGTTTTGGATCGATCTCGTCCGTTTCTAAATCTAGTTTTTTAGCTAATTTTTCGATCAACCAGTTTTTGATTTTCGTTTCAGAAACCTTAGCTATATCATAAGTTTGAGGACTTTGTTTGCCATTGGGTATATCTTTAGATATTGTCATAGTTTGCTCCTTACACCACGCTTATCGAGCAATTTGATTGCCAAGCTGTTTAATCTTTGTCTTCAAATGGTAAAACTAATCCAGAGGTTAACAAAAAAATTCTCTTAATGACAGCAAAACTTACAGATCGTCAGATCGACAGCATTGGAGATCTCGGTAGAAACCTACCATAGTAAGTCCGCACAAAATTGAGATAATTTATTAATCTAAATTTGTTTATCAAAAAAAAATAATTAAAAAAATTAATTTTTGCTGTTAGTCTTCTGGCGAACCCTCCTACTCGATCGCTTCTAAAGTTCCGTTGAGAAAACCGGCCCGAGTTGCGTATCGCTGAATTTTACCGCTAGGAGTTTTAGGAATGCTTCCGGGTTTGAGTAAGATGGCAGCGTCTAATTGCAATTCGTGATATGTAAATACTACTTTACGAATAGATTTAATCAGTTCTGCGGGGGAAAAATTGCCGTTATTAGCGTTAATATTGGTTTTTTGACTGCGATAGTAAGAACGTTCTATTTCCGAGGCAATCGCTAATTTTTGTTGTCCGTCTTTGATAAAAGAAAATACAGCAGAACAATGGGGTCTAATTTGGGGGTGATTTTCTGCGACGGTTTTTTCGATATCTTGAGGGTAATAGTTGCGACCGTTTAAAATTATTATGTCTTTGAGACGACCCGTACAATATAATTCACCCTCGGCCATAAATCCTAAATCTCCGGTACGTAAAAAAGGCCCTTCTTGAGTGTCTGCTAAATATGCTGCAAAATTTTTTGCGGTTGCTTCGGGTTGTTGCCAATAACCTTGGGCTATGCTCGGCCCTTTTACCCAGATTTCCCCTATTTCTCCTTCAGCTTTTTCGATCGATGTTTCGGGATCGACGATAACTATTTTTTGATCCTGAATGCTGCGGCCGCAACTAACTAACTGACGTACCTTATCCTCATCTTCAAAGCTAGCTGGTTCGGCTCGATCGAACTCTAATTCTGCTGCTTTAACCGTCCGGGTTTTGACTCGATCGCTGCAAGCAATACCCGCAATTAATAAAGTAGCTTCAGCCATACCGTAACAAGGATAAAATGCTTCGGGGCGAAAGCCAGTCGGGGCAAAATATTCGCTAAAAGCAGCGATTACTTGATAGTCGATCGGTTCTGCACCGTTAAAAGCTACTTTCCAACTACTGAGATCGAGATCTTTGAGCTGTTCTGGTTTGATTTTACGCACGCAAAGATCGTAAGCAAAATTGGGGCCGCCGCTAGTAGTAGCTCGATGACGCGAAATTGCTTGCAACCAGCGCAAAGGATTTTGTAAAAACATCAAAGGAGACATCAAAATTACCGGAAAGCCGCCGTAAAGGGGTTGTAAAACACCTCCGATCGAACCCATATCGTGATAAGGTGGCAGCCAGATCGCTCCTTTACTATTATTGTCGTGTTCGAAACAGCGATAAATCGATTCTAAATTATGCATTAAATTGCGGTGGGCGATCGCCACTCCTTTCGGTTCTGCTGTAGAGCCGGAAGTATATTGTAAAAAAGCCAAACTATCGCCGTCGAGTTTCGGTTTTTGCCAGTTGGTAGCTTGTTGTTTCGAGCAGCGATCGCTCAGGATTAATTTCAGGTTTTTGAGTTCGGGGACGTATTGATAGCAGCGTTCGAGATTGGCTTTAATTGAATTGGTTGTTAAAGCAATTTTTACCCCTGCATTTGCTATAATTCTTTGAATGCGTTCGCTCGAACGGTTCGGTCGCGGTGGATACGCTGGAACTGCAATAATTCCAGCAAAAAGACAACCAAAAAATGCAGCAATGTATTCTAGACCTGGGGGATAAAGAAGTAAAACCCGATCGCCAGGTCGGGCAATAGTTTGTAATTTAGCCGCGATCGCCAAAGCAAGTAGTTCTAATTCTTTGTAAGTCAGACAAACAGCGTCATTCTCTCCGTCGACTAAAAATGTATAGCCGATTTTTTCTGGTTGATGTTCGGCCCGATAAGATAATAAATCTACTAAAGTGTCGAGGTGTAAATTTTTTTCTGAAAAACTCATTTATGTTTTCGATTTTGTCAAGATAAATTTGGATTGCCGTTTAAAAAATAAGATATGAAGCCAAATTTTCCAAGTAAATTTAGATAATTTAAGCTATATCGTAATCGATCTATCTCCGGCCCTAGAAATTTTTTAACCCATCGAACACAATTTTTATATGAGCCAAAATATTTATCAAGCTTGCCTGATCGAAATCACTGAAGATCCTCGTCTCGGACAGACTAATAAAACTTATTTAATTTCTGCCGAGCATTCGACAATTTTGGGCCGAGCAGTTAGTTGTGAAATTACGATCGATTCTAGTCAATATCAATCTGTTTCGCGCCGACACGCAGAAATTCGCCCCATGGCTTCAAAAACCAGCGACGGCTATCCGATGTGGCAACTTTGCGACTTAGAAAGCGTCAACGGTACTTATATTAACGGTCAGTTGCTCGAGGGCTGTCAAAATCTCGAACCCGGCGATCGCATTTCTTTAGGAAGAACCGGCCCTTTATTTATCTTTGATTGGCAAGTTAACCACCAACAGGTTTCTTTGACTAATGCCCGCAAACTGACTCAAACAGACTCGGTTCACCTGACTCAATTAATTCCGATTCTTTCTTCGCAACAAGATTTATTAGAAAAGGCTTACTTATTGCCAGGTTTGATTACTGTTTTAGTGGTAATTGGATTGTTTGCTAGTATCGGCGATCGGCTAGTTTTTAACAGTCTTTTGGGTATTTATTTGGCCTCTGCTGGCTTTTATTATGTCTATCGTTTGGGGGGGAAACACAAGCCTTGGTGGTTGTCGATCGCTTCTGCTTTAATTACGGTCGCCATTATCACCAGTCCGATGCTGGATATATTTTTATTTGTCTTTCGCGATCTTTTGCCCGGACAAATTGTCGGCGATGTCGAAAATATTAGCTTTTTTGCCCTGTTCGTGAGAATGTTTTTTGGCGCGGGGCTGATGGAAGAGTTACTCAAGGCAATACCGGTATTTATTTTTTTATTATTAGGCAGGATGTTAAAATCTCCCTGGCGCGAAGCTGTCGGCGTTTGGGAACCCCTCGACGGCATCTTAATTGCTACTGCTTCTGCTGCTGGTTTTACCCTGGTAGAAACCGTTTTTCAATACGTTCCAGATATCATTCAAACTATCAGTGCTAGCGGCGATCCCGTCCGAGCGCAAGAAGTCGGCACTCAATTACTAATTCCTCGGATCGTCGGTGCTGTGGCCGGACACATGGCTTATAGCGGTTACTTCGGTTATTTTATCGGTTTTAGCGTCCTCAAACCCAAAAAACGCTGGTTGCTTTTGGCGATCGGTTATTTAAGTTCTTCTGCCATTCACGCCCTTTGGAACGCTTCTAATGCTTTTGAAGAACCCTGGAATATCATGGTTTTGGCCCTTGCAGGTGTCTTTGCTTACTTGTTTTTAGTCGCAGCAATTCTCAAAGCCCGTCAAATATCTCCGACTCGATCGCAAAATTTCGCCACTCGGTTGGGAAGACCCCATAACTGGTAAAATAATAATTGAAAAATCTATTATAATAAGACGCAACTTTGTAGAGATTGCCGTAAATGTTGGGATAGTTCTCGTAATGATACCATTTTTATAATAAAAGGTCTTTACCCTAGCTTTAGCAATTATAAATTCTAAGACAAACTAGACAAATAAAAAAAACACTATCGATGCACCTATTATGCTAAAAATGTTCCTAGGCGATCCCAACGCCCGCAAACTCAAAAAACTCCAACCACTCATTACAGAAATTAACTTACTCGAAGAGGAAATATCTGCCCTTTCCGACGAAGAACTAAGAAATAAAACCGTAGAGTTTCAAAAACAACTAAAAACAGCCCAAAACGACCGCGAACAAAACGAAATCCTCGACGATCTTTTACCCGAAGCTTTTGCCGTAGTTCGCGAAGCAGGAAAGCGCGTTCTGGGAATGCGTCATTACGACGTGCAAATGCTCGGCGGTATCGTTCTGCATAAAGGTCAAATTGCTGAAATGAAAACCGGGGAAGGTAAAACCCTAGTTTCTACCCTGCCAGCCTATCTCAATGCTTTAAGTGGCAAAGGCGTACACGTAGTCACGGTTAACGATTATCTCGCCCGTCGCGATGCGGAATGGATGGGTCAAGTACATCGTTTCTTAGGTTTGAGCGTCGGTCTGATTCAATCAGGAATGGATCCGGCCGAGCGCAAAAAAAATTACTCTTGCGATATAACTTACACTACTAACAGCGAATTGGGTTTCGATTATCTGCGGGATAATATGGCAGGATCGATTCAAGAAGTTGTTCAGCGTCCCTTTAACTATTGCGTGATCGACGAAGTAGACTCAGTACTGATCGACGAAGCTAGAACTCCTTTAATTATTTCAGGACAAATCGAACGACCCACTGAAAAGTATATCAAAGCCGCAGAAATAGTCCAAAAATTACGCAAACAAGAAAACGAAGACGATCTCGAAGGTCACTACGAAGTAGACGAAAAAGCCCGCAACGTGATTATGAGCGACGAGGGTTTTATCGAAGTAGAAAGATTGCTCGGAGTAAGCGACCTCTACGATCGCGATAATCCTTGGGCCCACTACGTATCTAACGCCCTCAAAGCCAAAGAATTGTTTACAAGAGACGTAAACTATTTGGTACGCAACAACGAAATCATTATCGTCGACGAAAACACCGGACGGGAAATGGTCGGCAGACGTTGGAGCGACGGACTCCACCAAGCGATCGAGGCTAAAGAAAGTGTCGAAATTCAAAACGAAACTCAAACTCTAGCCAGCATCACTTACCAAAACTTCTTCTTGCTCTATCCCAAGCTGGCAGGAATGACGGGAACTGCCAAAACAGAAGAAACCGAATTTGAAAAGGTCTATAGTCTCGAAGTAACTATTATCCCCACCAACAAACCTCCTCGACGAGCAGATTTGCCCGACGTGGTCTATAAAAATGAAATCGGCAAATGGAACGCCGTAGCCGAAGAATGTGCCGAAATGCACCAAGAAGGTCGTCCGGTACTGGTGGGTACTACTTCAGTACAAAAATCAGAAATACTCTCTAAACTGCTCCAAGAAAAAGGCATCCCCCACAACCTGCTTAACGCTCGTCCCGAAAACGTCGAAAAAGAATCGGAAATCGTCGCCCAAGCGGGCCGCCAAGGCACTGTCACCATCGCCACCAACATGGCAGGACGAGGCACGGATATTATTTTAGGCGGCAACTCCGATTATATGGCGAGGCTCAAAGTTAGAGAATATTTGATGCCCCAAATAGTCAGACCCGAAGAAGATGAAGATTTGATGGCTCAAGTAGCTTTAGCAGGTGCAGGACGCAAAAAAGGTCAAGGTTTTGGCGGCGGTTTAGAAAAGAAAAAGAAAGTCAAAACTTGGCAAGCATCGCCGGAAATTTTCCCCACCGATCTTTCCTCAGAAACCGAAGAATTGCTCAAAGAAGCGGTTAAATTTGCCGTAGATACCTACGGAACTCAAAGCTTATCGGAATTAGAAGCAGACGAAAAAATTGCCGTTGCAGCCGAAAAAGCCCCCGTAGAAGACCCCGTAATTCAAAAACTCCGCGAAGCATTTCGCGCCGTTCGCGCCGAATACGACGAATTTACCGAAAAAGAACACGACGAAGTTAAAGATAAAGGCGGACTCCACGTGATCGGTACGGAAAGACACGAGTCCCGTCGCATCGACAACCAATTAAGAGGTCGCGCGGGAAGACAAGGAGATAACGGATCGACTCGATTTTTCTTGAGTTTGGAAGATAATTTATTGCGAATTTTTGGCGGCGATCGCGTTGGCAAAATGATGAATTTATTCCAGATCGAAGACGATATGCCGATCGAGTCGAAAATGCTGACTAACTCCCTCGAAGGGGCGCAAAAAAAGGTAGAACTGTTCTATTACGACAGTCGCAAACAAATATTTGAATACGACGAGGTGATGAACAACCAGCGTCGCGCCATTTATTCCGAACGTCGTCGCGTTTTAGAAGGTTTAGATCTCAAAGAACAGGCGATCGGTTACGCTGAAAAAACTATGGCCGAAATCGTCGATGCTTATATCAATCCAGATCTGCCCCCAGAAGAATGGGAATTAGACAAACTAGTAGATAAGGTCAAGCAGTTCGTCTATTTAATGGAAGATGTCGAACCTCAAGATCTCGAAAATATGACCGTCAGCGAAATTAAAAATTTCTTGAACGAAGAAGTTCGCAAAGCCTACGATCTTAAAGAAGATATGGTCGAACAAACTAATCCTGGTTTAATGCGTCAGGCTGAAAGATTCTTTATCTTACAACAAATCGATACCCTCTGGCGCGAACATTTACAAGCTATGGACGGTTTGCGCGAGTCGATCGGTTTGCGCGGTTACGGTCAAAAAGATCCTCTGATCGAATACAAACAAGAAGGTTATGAAATGTTCTTGGAAATGATGAGTGATGTTCGTCGCAACGTAATTTACTCCCTATTCCAGTTCAAACCTCAACCTCAAAATTCTTAATCCGATTTTTGCCGGGTTCGATCGCCCGGCTCGATCGAGTTTCTGACAATGCTCCGATAATAACTGTAAAAATGTCAGCAATAAAATTAGGTAAATATTTAACACTAACTGAATTTTGTCAGTGCAGTAATACCTATAAAAAATACAGTGAAAGTATAGATCCGCTTCCAAAAAATACCGAAACAATTAAAGCAATAAAAGAATTAAATCAATTTATTATCGATCCGATAATTGATAATTTTGGTAAGGATATCTTTAAACTAACTTATGGTTTTTGTTCTCCCGATTTAAAAAGATTTTTAAATAAAAAAGACCCAATTACTGGTATAAAAAACGGTCGCATCGACCCAAGTCGAGACCAACATATGGGTCACGAAATTAATAAAAATGGTAATTATTATTGTAAAAGATTGGGTTCAGCCTGCGATTTTATAATTGAAAATTTGGATAGTAAAATTTTAGTAGATTGGATTTTAGAGCAGGAATTACCTTTCGATTCTCTCTATTTTTATGGCAGCAATCGCCCGATTCATATCAGTTACGGGCCGGAAAATAAAAGAGATATTTGGACGTTTACAGCAGCAGGAACGCCCACTAAAAAAGGAATCGAAGCTTGGACAAAATTAGCAAAAAAAATTAAAAATTGATAATTTATACATAAAAATAGTAAAGATTCGATCGAGGTTTGTTTAAAAATAAAAAATAATACCATTTTCTAAAAGTAATAAGAAACTTATAACGTTTCTGTTTAATATTAATACACTTAGAAAAGTCAGAAGTCAGTAGTTCGCGCCCTGCTGCAGAACGCTGAGTAATACCGTTTCTGTTTAATATTGCTACAGTTGAG
>CAYWIH010000007.1:0-13464 GCA_964458305.1 uncultured bacterium
ATGATTTGTCGCACTTTTTGAGTTGGCGATCGAGCTTTTAAGTCAGTGGCATTCACATATAATATGATTACTCCAAGAGATTTCCAGGGAGAATCGACTAGAGCGATCGCAGCAGGAGGAATTACGCTTAAAGTCGGCCCGACATTGGGAATAAAAGTGAACAAACCAGCTAAAAGTGCGTTAGCTAGGGCTAGAGGAACTCCTAATATTAATAAACCAATCCAACTCAAAGAGCCAATAATAGTCATATTAAAAAGAATTGCGATCGACCATCCTGAAATAGCTTTTTCACAGTTGGTGAGAATACTATCTAATTTATCTCGAAAAGATCTAGGAAAAATTAAAGTAAATGTCTCTCGATATTCTCCAGGATTTACTAATAACATTATGGTCAATACTAAAACTAATAAAGTACTTAAAATGGCGTTTAAAGTATTAGAAAAAATTGTGAAAAAGTTACTTAAAATTAGACTGCCGAGGGACTGAGCTATTTCTATTAATCTCGATAAAGAATTTTCAATTGTAGTAATAACTGGATCGGGGATTCGATCGCTCCAACTATTGAGCCAACTTCTTAACTGTTCTATTCCTAAAGGAATTTTTTGAATTAACTGTTGAAACTGATCGACAAAAGGAGGAATTATCGCTAGGGAAAAAATAAATAATATTAACAATAAACCTAAGATAGTCAAAAATACCGCCAATCCACGATCGAGCTTTATTTTTTTGTCTTTATTATTCTTCTTCTTATTTTCACGAGCTTCCTCTTGCTTCTCATTTTCAGCATTAGTTCGATCGGCTTCCTCTTGCTTTTCATCTGGGGATAAAAAACTGACGACTCGATTTAAAATAGTTGCTATCAATACCGCAGTAAATACTAATAGTAAAACCTCTCTTATTTGCCAGAGAATAATCAGAGAAATAATTAAAGCGATCGTCCCCAGCCATTGACTGAATTTCAAATTTTTTTCCTCCTCCTAAAATTAGATTTTTAACCAGATCGATCTAAATAAAATAGATAATAATAAGATATTTTTACAATATTTTAGGTTACCCTTTCTAAATTTGCTGCAAATACAAAATTTTTTTACTTTTCTAAGGAATTCTCAGAAAACATTTTCACTTTATTAAGCCTTTTTCAGTCCGATCGGGATAAGATATTAACAAAACTTAATATTAAGGACGAAATGGAGAGAATTAATTTTCTGTTGGTAAAGCGATTTTGGCGGCTAGCGAAAAGTTATTGGTTTGGAGATAAGAAATGGGTAGCGAGGGGTTTGCTGCTGCTCTTAGTGGTATTATTACTGGTATATACTGGTTTGAGCGTGCTGCTGAATACGGAGAGAGGAACGTTAATTTCCGCACTTTCTGCTAAAGATGAAGATAGATTTTGGCAAACTGTAATCTATTTTGTCGGTATTTTAATCGTTTACGCGCCGCTTTTTGCTGGTTATAACTACCTACAGAAAAGATTGGGGGTAGAGTGGAGAAAATGGCTCAGCGATCGGATTATAGATCGATATTTCGCCAATCGATCGTTTTATCGCCTCAACAACGAAAATAAAGAAATAGACAACCCCGATCAACGTATTGCAGAAGATATCAAAAGCTTTACTGTCGATTCTTTGCAATTTATGCTAGTAATTGCTAGCTCAATTTTGCAGATAATTGCTTTTAGCGGGGTATTGTGGGGTATATCGAAAGAGTTGGTCATTTTCTTAGTATTTTATGCCGTAATCGGTACGGGAGTGGCTGCGTTTTTCTTTGGTAAACCTTTAGTCAGACTGAATTTCGAACAGCTAAAAAAAGAAGCAAACTTTCGTTTTGGTTTGGTAAGAATTCGAGAAAATGCCGAAGCGATCGCATTTTATTCTGGAGAAGAAAGAGAATCAGAACAAGTTAAAAATCGATTTATGGCAGCATTCGATAATTACAAAAGACTGATTCTTTGGCAGTTAAATTTAAACGCACTTACCAATTTTTACGAATTTATTCCTTTTATCATCCCCGCAATTATCGTCGCACCTAGTATTTTTTCAGGGGATTTAGAAGTAGGGAAAGTTACCGAAGCACAAGGAGCATTTTTTAGAGTATTTTTCTCCCTTAATGTTATCGTCGATCGCTTCGAAGCTTTTACTAATTTTGGCGCGGGAATAAATCGATTGCATGGCTTTGCCGAGTTTTTAGAAGAGAAAGAAACTGAAGCAAAAGAAGAAGATAAACCCAGAATTAAAACCGAAGAAAACGGTCGCATCGAACTTAAAGATCTCACCATCAAAACCCCAAATTTACAACAAACTTTAGTCGAAGATTTATCCTTACAATTAGCTACAGGAGATAGTTTGTTAATAGTCGGGCCTTCTGGATGCGGTAAAAGTTCTGTATTGCGTACTTTAGCTGGTTTGTGGGATTCTGGAGATGGTTCGCTCGTCCGTCCTAGTTTGGCAGAAATTCTCTTTTTACCGCAAAAACCTTACACTATTTTAGGTACTTTGCGCGATCAACTTTTATATCCCCATACTAACAAAGAAATTGACGACAAACAGCTTCAAGAAGTTCTCGAAAAAGTAAATTTAGCCGACTTGAGCGATCGCTTTGATGGCTTCGATGTCGAGAAAGATTGGACGGCACTTTTATCATTAGGAGAACAACAAAGATTGAGTTTTGCTCGCTTGTTATTAACTCGACCTAAATACGCAATTTTAGATGAAGCAACTTCCGCTTTAGATGTTGGTAATGAGGAGAAATTATATACAGAATTACTCGAAACTAACACCACATTTATTAGTGTCGGTCATCGTCCTACTTTAAGAAATTACCACCAAAGGATTTTACAACTATCTGAAGATCGCAAATGGGAATTGAAAAAACCTGAAGATTTATCTGCTGTCAATTAGGTTTTGTTGGAGACGTTTTAGCAAGCGTCTCTAAAATTAAATACTTCGATCGATCGGCGATATTTTTTTATTTAATAAATTTGGTTGCTGCAATTTAAAGGTAGTAAAAATTAATTATTAGAAATATTTTGTATTTTTATTTAGATAAGACATAATTCAATAGGATAATTCTAAATTAGGCGATCGTCAACTAAAAAAAGATAATTTTAAAAGATATAAATTAACAAGATTATCGACAATTTAAGCTAATAATATAGGTAAATATTAGCAGAATAAAATGGTAATAATTTAGATGGTCTGATAAACTATCTATGGGATCTTAATAAGAGCATACGACCTAAAAGATTCCGAAGACTTTTAAAAAGTAGCACTGACAATTTTTCCTGCTATCAAACCCGAATATATTTTATGTTTCTGCGAGCCAAAGGCAACTATAGCCGTACAAAATTAGATTAGGACAAGTAAAGTTATTGGCTCGCAAGTAACGAGTAACGGTAGAGACGTACCATGGTACGTCCGTACAAAATAACGAGTAGATTCAAGAACTTACCTCCAGAGTAATGTCTTAACACTTTTGCGTAATGCTATAAAGTAAGAGAAACCCCAAGAATTGATATGAAAGAAGTTCGATCGACAAAATATTTTCAAAACAATTTAGGAGTTTCACAATGGACAAATTTAAAGATATCAATCAGTTCTTCACATTATTTAGCCCAGCAAGAGAAATAATACCCAACCCTAAAATAGCCATACAAATATTGAGATTACCAGCTATGGTCTGTTTTTCTTCGAGCAATTGCTTTTCCGATTTATGAGTAATGACAAAATAATCTTGCTTATCTGAGGGTTTATGAATAACCAATTCGTTTTCAGTATTACTGAGTTCCCCCATAACATAAACCTTTGTATCTAAAGGTAAAATCCATTCATTATATTGGTAGCCCAAGATGCGTTTATTTTCCGATTCCTGATGATTTTGATTTTGGTTTGGTTCGTAGCGATCGACCACTTCAATTGCTTCGATCTCAGCTCCATCTTGATTGACTTGAATGCGACCTGTATCATCTTCGAGTTCGAAGTTAGTTTTGAGGGTATTGTTTGCTAAGGTTGTGGTTTCTTGACGAGTTTGACGCTTGCCATCATCATCGACGTAAGTTTCTTCATACTTTTCCAAAATTTGGGTTCTAGCATAGACACAAGGACGTTCTGATAGCCCAGCTACGATCGGGTTATTGCTACGAACTTTCCCTTTTACTTCTACTTGTTGTTCGATCGTACCTACTTTACCTAATTCTTTCTCACTAGTGTGTGTGAGCTTTTGTAACTCCACTACCTTAGAAGTGGCGATAGTTTTAATAGCATGGATTTGATGTGCAATAGTTTGATGGTGATGGAACAGGCCTACTAAGGTAAAGGTAACAGCCAAAGCCAAACTGATAATATAAGCATTCTGTTTACGCGCTTGAGCTTGTAGTGTTTGCACTCGAGCTTGTTTTTCTTGAACTAATTGCTCTTGTGATTTATGAGTTATTAAGAAATCATTTTCACTATCTGAGGGGTTCTGAATCACCAATTCGCTTTCACTATTACTAACTTCCCCGACTACATAAACCTTTGTATCTAAAGGTAAAATCCATTCATTATATTGATAGCCCAAGATCCTTTTATTTTCAAATCCCTGACGATCTTGGTTTTGTTCGTAGCGGTTAACCACTTCAATTGCTTCGATCTCAGCTCCATCTTGATTGACTTGAATGCGACCTGTATCATCTTCAAGTTCGAAGTTAGTCTTAAGAGTATTGTTTGCTAAGGTTGTGCTTCCTTGACGGATTTTAAGCCCGGTATCGTCGCGGTAACTTTCTTCATACTTTTCGACAATTTGGGTTCTAACATAGACACAAGGACGTTCTGATAGCTGAGCTGCGATCGGGTTGTTACTATGAATAACCCCTTTGACCCCCACTTGCTCTTTGAAAAACCCCGTAGCCCCCAACTCATTTTCAATAGCTTGGCTGACATCTTGTAACCCTGCTACAGTCGAAGTTTTAATAATTTCGATCGGTCGTAGTTGACTGAGAGTGTTTCGACGCTCTTGAACAAAATATGCGGCAACGAGCAATAAAATTAAACCTAAGACGAACATCTAGATATTTCCTAATAATTGCAAAACTTTACAACAATTGTGCTGCAATTATTAAGCAATTTCTTCCAAGTTTTTGCTGATTTTTATTGATTAATCTTTTTATAAAGGCATTTTTTTTCCGTACTAAGTCTTAACTGTAGTTAATTTCTCTGAGGTTTTCATAGATTATTGAGAATGACTTTAACAGTGACCAGTGACCAATGACCAGTTACCAGTTATTACTATACTTGGGTTTAACTCCTCCACTAATTAAATGATTACTAATAGCTGAAAAATATTAACTATTAATTGATAATTTGATTAGTGGTAATCAGATAGTGGACGGTTTAATTCCTCCACTATCTACCTGGTCACTGGTCACTGGTAAAAGGGGTTTTACCCCTTTTACGCGCTCACTGAACACTGTTTTAAACCTTGCTTTTTTGTTTTTTCACTTTTGAGAACGCGATGATAGAACTCAATTCCCCAATGAATAGAAAATATTTTCTTAAAATCAATTCTTATAACAAGATATAAAATTATTAAAAGTTATTGGCAAAATTCAAAGCTTGTAAAATTACGATCGGGCGATGTACTAATTCAGGGAAATTATCCCATGGGAAACTGGAGATTGCCCTAGAAAGGAAATCGTCGCATATATGTTATTTTGCCAAGTAAGAAAAAAGATTTTTTACTTAAGAGTTAATTTAATTGAGCTTTAAAATCGGCTAAAAAATTCCCTTCAGCCACAGCAATAGCCGTTCCAGTCATATATACTTGACCGTTTTCAGCGATTTCGATCTCTAAAGTTCCCCCAGGCATATTTACTTTAACATCCCGATCGACTAAACCTAATTTAAAAGCCGCACTAGCAGCAGCACAACTGCTACTTCCAGAAGCTAAAGTATAACCTGCACCTCGTTCCCAAATTTCTATTTGAATGTTGTTGCGATCGATTACTTTGAGTAATTGGACGTTAATTTTATTAGGAAATAAAGGATGAACTTCTATTTTCGAACCCAGTGCGATCGCTTTTTCTTTAGATATTTCTGCCATGGGAATGACACAATGGGGATTGCCGATCGAAACGCAAGTAATTGCTAAATTTTCGCCGTTTATTTCCAAATTCTCTTCGACTACCGATCGCTTTTCTCCAGCTACGGGAATTTCGTTGCTTATAAAAGTAACCGATCCCATATCGACAGTTATTAAACCTTTTTCGAGATCGATAATTTCGACTTTGACGATACCGCCGAGAGTAGAAAGAGAGAAAGTATTTTCTTTAATATATTGGCGATCGGCGATGTATTTAGACATTATCCGCACCCCGTTACCGCTTTTTTCGGCTTCGCTGCCATCGGGATTAAAGATCTGTAATTTAATTTCATTATTAGCAAAACTAGGGCCGTAGAGAATACCGTCGCTACCGATGCCGAGATTGCGATCGCAAATTAATTTAATATTTGCCGGAGTCATGGGGATCTTGGTTCGATTGGGATCGATAATTATATAATCGTTACCTAGGGCGTGATATTTATAAAAATCGTTCATTTTTGCTTTTCTTTCTCTTCTCTGATTTGATTTAAGCGATCGGGTATTCCTTCGCAACCACCGGGAATAGTTGCTCTAACTTTTTTCCCACCCCAAGAACAAAGATAACAGCGTTGTTCTTCGTTGATACGTTGAACCCTAGTAAAGTTAGCTTTTTCGACCACTGCGCCAGTATAAGCACCGGTTTGGTAGTCGGGGGGGTGGATGCGACTGCGAGGGCTAGCGTTTTCTAGCGATCCGTAAAAGAGACGGGCACTTTTGAGATCGGCATTGGTTAAATTAGCTTCGTACAAAACAGTACGACTCAAATTAGCTTTTACCAGGTCGCAATTACTCAGATTAGCACGAACCATGTTTGCTTCGCTCAGATCCGTCCAACGCAAATCTTGATGGGAAAGATTCGTTCCTGCTAACATTACCCCGAGATCGATAACTCTGACTCCGTAGGGGCGATCTTCGAGGTATCCTCCACTTCCGTCTAGAATCGGTCTTCCCAGGTGTCGATCGCGCTGTAAGGGGGTTAAAAGTCGCGACTGAGAGAGAAAACGGAGGACTTTGGCTTTTCCGCTTGCGTCTATGCCGCTAAGTATAGCTGCGGTTCGTCCTTCGGCGATCGCTCTTTCTTGGGGCCAGTCTTCTAAGAGTCCTTCTTCGTTGAGGGCTAATTCTGTAATTCCTTGAAAGTAGTTGTCGATGGTTTGTTGTTGGGTGATTCTGTTTTGTTGGATGGTGAGGTCTTTGGAGATGACGTATTGTCGCCAAGCAATGTACACTGCTATGATGGCGATCGCGATTTGACCGAAAGCACCGATCCAATCTGCCCAAGAGCCAAATTCATCGTACTTGAATTGGGTCAGCCAGTAGTATATTCTGTTATATACGCCGATGTATTCTAAAATGAGGGCAGTCGCTAGAAAAAAGCCGACAAACCCCACGGTGATTCGCAATCTTTTCGGTGGCAACAATTCGGCTAACCAAGTTTGTAGCAAGGGTAAAATTGCCGGTAGGGAAAATAAAAAGGTCAGTACGATCCCGCTCCAACCGATCCAAGCTTGTTCGGAGATTACTCCCAATCCCATTACTGCGATCGCAATTAAGATGCGCCAGGAGTAACTGATATCTGTTTTTGCTAAATAATCTATTTTTGCGGTGGCGGAATTTTGTAATTTCGAAAGATCTCCGACACCATTTTCTATTTGTAGGTCTTCGACTTTGGTTTCTAGATTTTCTAGTTTGGTTTCTAGCTCGCTCGAACTAGGAATTGCAGTATCTTTATCTACTTTGCCGTTTTTATCTTGGTTTTTTAGCGATTCGCTTGAATTTTGTTGATCGGACATCCTCCCTCGACTTTATTTTATTTTTGAAAGTTTTCGTCCCAAACGCCAATATATATCCTATCTCTTCTGCCTTCTTTTTTAATCATTCCTCGGTATCTACCTATTTCGATAAATCGCCGATCGGTTCTGCCATAATAAACTTCTGCTAGTGCTTCCCTAATCGGGCCGGACATATTTCCTCTCAATAAGTCTTTTAAAGTATTTTCCATCACTTCTAGATCTACCGAGGTACGATCGAAGGAAACTTCTGTTTGTAGCAATCTTTCGCTGCGGCGATCGTAAATATATCCCAAACTAACTCGCTCGGGAACGTAATTAATATAAGACATTGCTTTTGTGCCGTTAAAATAACCGTCTTTATCGGAGGTTGGCTTTCCTAATGCGGCGATAATGCTGTCTTTATGGACTCCCGTCCTAAAAATCGGCACTCGGGCTGATTCTTGGTATGCTATTGGGGGGTTATTGCGGCTTTCTTCTGGTTCTTTAGTTTTTGGTTCTCGATCTCGATCTCGTAAAGATCCTTCATCTAATTGAGGATCGCCATCGATGATTATCGATCGGTCGTTATTTGCTTGGCGATCGCCGATTTGGGGTTCTTTTGGCGGTGGTGTGGTGACGATTATTTCTTCGTTTGGAGTAGTTGGGTTTTTTGTTTCGCCAGTGTTTTTTTGTGCGGTATTCAGTAAGCTAGAACCAAAGAAAAATGTACCCGCGCCGATAGTTGCTAAAAATAGTAAGGGTGCGGCTAGTTTGAGGCGATCGCTTTCTATGGGCGATTCTATTGCGACTACGTCTGTAGCTACTGTTTGGTTTTTGGGGGATTTTTGCTGGTTTTGCGCTGCGACTGCTTGCGGGGCGACTGCTACGGTTGCCATTGTCGCGTTTTGCTGGGTATCTAAAGAAATCGCATCGAGCATTTCTTTGGCTGAGGTATAGCGATCGCGCGGATGAAATCTAATTGATTTTTCGATTACTCTAGCTAAGGATCGATCGAATATTCTGCGATGTTTTTCCCAAATTATTTCGCCGTTGTTGGGATTTGTTTCTAAATCTTGGGGGATTTTTCCGGTTAGTAAGTAGATCGCCGTCAGTCCCAAACTGTAGAGATCGCTGGAATATAGGGGTCTTCCTGCGGCTTGTTCTGAGGGCATATATCCGGGCGTACCGATCGCCATCGATAGTAAAATACTTCTAGTTCCGTTTGCTTCGGTGGTCATGGCTTCTTTGACCGCACCAAAATCGATCAGTACTGGCAAACCATCTTGCGCTCGCAGGATTATGTTATCTGGTTTGATATCGCGATGAACTATTTTTTTGCTGTGAACGTAGTTTAATACTGGTAAAATTTCTTTTAAAATTTTCTTTACTTCTGCTTCTGCTAGCCGCCCTTCTCGTTCTATTTTTTGGCTTAGGGTCAACCCTTCAATCCATTCTTGGACTAGATAGTATTTTCCTGCTTCGCAAAAATAAGCGTACAGTCTCGGTATTTGCTGGTTTGTTTCTCCGAGTCTTTCTAAGATGGTTGCTTCTCGCGCGAATCTTTCTTCGATCCATTTTTGCTGTTCGTCGGTTTCTGCTATTGGTTTTAGCAGTTTGATGACGCATTTTTTTCCCGAAGGCATTCGGGTGTCTGTTGCCAGATATGTTTCACCGAACCCTCCTCTCCCTAGGGTTTCCAGTATTTTATAGCGGTTATCTAGCACTCGAGCGATCATTGCAGCAAAGTAAAGGTCGATATTAGATACTATCTTGATATTTTACTTCACTGGTTCGATTTTTGTTTGTAATCCCTTGCCAATTTTAAGATCGGCCCCCGATCGATTATTTGAGATCTAACAAACCTTTTTCTTTTAGTTTTGGATTGAAGCGCATTTGCATTCCTACTCCTCGCTCTTGTAATTTTTCGTTAATTTCTGCTTCTAATCTTCTGGCGATCGTTTTTAGTAATTTAATTTGTTCTAATTCTGGGCTATTTTGATATGTTTCTTTTTCTGCGGCACTCATGGTAATTTTTGCATCGATCGCCTCGCTCCATTTTTTGTTTTCTGGGTTGCTATTTCCTGGGGGAGTGCTGCCGTTTTCTCCCAGCCAATTTTGACAAGTTTCTTCGAGTATTTTGCGGCTTGGTTTAGTTATGGTACTTACTTTTAGCCAATAACAAAGCTCGATTTGTCTGACTAGATGTTGTTTTAAACTTAAGTAGATATCGCGGGAATATCCGGTATATTGGAGTTTTTTATCGCGATCGAAGATTGCATAAGCTCCTATTTTTCCCAGTAGTTCTTCTGGCAAGTTTCCACTTTCATCTAGATAAGAAATATATTCTAAATCTTTTAGAGCTGGAATTTTATCTAAGTTTTTAGCGGTCATTTTTTTGCTATTCTTATTACCGATTAGAGCTTTTTTTAAAATATTTTTTTTGCGGCCCGGATTCCAGTTTTTTTAATAAGTTTTAACAAACCGATCGGCTCGAATCGTTGTTTATTTTTATTAAAATAAGCCATAAGTTACGATAACTTTGTTACAATCTATTATTTACTCGCTTGCAATTATCTTGAAAATATATGTCTTTTGTTGGTTTGCACGTACACAGTGATTATAGTTTATTAGATGGCGCGTCTCAAATCCCTGCTTTAATCGATCGAGCGGTAGAATTAGAAATGCCAGCGATCGCGCTGACGGATCACGGCGTAATGTATGGGGCGATCGAATTAATTAAAACTTGCCAAAATAAAGGTATTAAGCCAATAATCGGCAATGAAATGTACGTGATTAACGGCGATATTGAAGATAAAAAGAAGAAGTGTAAAAAATTTCATCAAGTAGTTTTAGCAAAAAATACTAAAGGATATAAAAATTTAGTTAAATTAACAACTATTTCTCATCTCCAAGGTTTTCGAGGTAATAAATTATTCGGTCGTCCTTGTATTAGCAAAAAACTGTTAGAAGAATATAGCGAAGGATTGATAGTAACTAGTGCTTGTTTGGGGGGAGAAATTCCCCAAAGAATTTTACAAGGAGACATTCCGATCGCCAAAGATGTTGCTAAATGGTATAAAGAAATATTTGGCGATAATTTTTATTTAGAAATTCAAGATCACGGTTATAAAGAGGATCGGATCGTAAATATTGAAATAGTTAAAATTGCTGAAGAATTAGATATTAAAATAGTTGCTACCAACGATTCTCATTTTATTTCTTGCTACGATGTCGAAGCTCACGACGCGCTTTTATGCATTCAAACTAAAAAATTAATTACAGAAGAAAAACGCTTGCGTTATAGCGGTACTGAATACCTCAAATCTGCCGCAGAAATGGCGCAATTATATCGCGATCATCTATCGGATGAAACCATTACTAAAGCGATCGAAAATACTTTAGAAGTTGCCGATAAAATTGAACCTTACAATATTTTAGGCGAGCCGAGAATTCCAGATTTTGCCGTACCTTCGGGACACAATCCCGATACTTATTTAGAAGCAGTAACTTGGCAAGGATTAAAAGATAGACTCGGAGCTTACAGCCACGATGAAATCGAACCTGTCTATAAAGAAAGGCTGAAATATGAATTAAAAATGATGCAAAAGATGGGATTCTCTACTTATTTTTTAGTAGTGTGGGATTACATCAAATATGCAAGAGATAATTCGATTCCTGTCGGGCCGGGAAGAGGTTCGGCGGCCGGATCTTTGGTGGCTTATGCTTTGCAAATAACTAATATAGATCCGGTGCATCACGGGCTTTTATTCGAGCGTTTTCTCAATCCAGAACGTAAATCTATGCCGGATATCGATACGGATTTTTGCATAGAAAAAAGAGATAAAACGATCGATTATGTTACTCAAAGATATGGTAAAGATAACGTCGCCCAAATTATTACTTTTAACCGGATGACATCGAAAGCAGTATTAAAAGATGTCGCCAGAGTATTAGGAGTACCTTACGCAGATTCCGATCGCATGGCAAAATTAATTCCCGTATCGCGAGGAAAACCGGCCAAACTAAAAGTAATGATCTCCGATAAAACCCCCGAACCACAATTTAAAGAAGCTTATGAAAATCAAGAAGTAGATATCTTAAACGAAAAAAAAGAACCAGTCGGAAAAATGCCGATTCGTCGCTGGGTTGATATGGCTATTCGCATCGAAGGAACTAATAAAACTTTTGGCGTTCATGCTGCTGGAGTGGTAATTTCTTCCCAACCTTTAGATGAAATAGTTCCTTTACAAAGAAACGATGATGGCGCGGTAATTACTCAGTATTATATGGAAGATTTGGAAGCCCTTGGATTGTTAAAAATGGATTTTCTGGGCTTAAAAAATCTGACTACTTTACAAAAAACAGCCGAATTAATTAAAGAAAATCAAAATATATCTCTCAATTTAGACGAACTGCCTTTAGAAGAAAGAAAAGCATTAAATATTTTGGCAAAAGGTAAAATTAAAAAATTACCCCCCGATATCAAAGCAACCCACAAACTATTAGAAAAAGGTAATTTAGAAGGGGTATTTCAATTAGAATCCGATGGAATGCGTCAGATAGTAAAAGATTTAAAACCTTCAGGAATTGAAGATATTTCTTCGATCTTATCTTTATATCGTCCCGGGCCTTTAGATGCAGGTTTGATTCCAATATTTATCGATCGCAAACACGGAAGAGAAGAAATTAAATTCGACCATCAATTATTAGAACCAATTTTAAAAGAAACTTATGGCGTATTGGTTTATCAAGAACAAATTATGAAAATGGCTCAAGATTTAGCCGGATATTCTTTAGGAGAAGCTGACTTATTGCGTCGCGCTATGGGTAAGAAAAAAGTCGCAGAAATGGAAAAACATCGCGAGAAATTTATCGACGGTGCGACTAAAAATGGAGTACATCAAAATATAGCTGAAAATTTGTACGAACAAATGGCAAAATTTGCCGAATATTGTTTGAGTTACGATAGCGAAATTTTAACAGTAGAATACGGCCCGATCGCGATCGGCAAAATAGTTACAGAAAAAATAGATTGTCATATTTACAGTCTCGATCGCAACGGTTATATTTACACTCAACCGATCGCACAATGGCACGATCGCGGCGAAAAAGAAGTTTTTGAATATACTTTAGAAGATGGTTCGATCGTCAGAGCGACAAAAGATCATAAAATGATGACTGCTGACGGTAAAATGTTACCGATCGATGATATTTTTGAGAAACAATTAGAATTAAAACAAGTCAACTCGCGCGTTCTCTTGCGTCTTACACCGACGCGGGGTCGCTCGTCAAAATTAGAGAAAAAGCCGCAAGTTAAGCTATGAAAAAGTACGGTCTTGCCATACATACTACTAGCCCCGAATTAGGATTAGCTATTGCCGATTTTAATGGCGATACTCGATCGAATAATTGGGATCTAGGCTTGGATCTTTCTGCTTATTTACATCAATATTTATCGGAATTTATTGCACCGCAAACTTGGCAAGATTTAGAATTTATTGCGGTTGCTAAAGGGCCGGGAAGTTTTACTGCTACTCGGATCGGAATGGTGACAGCGCGAACTTTAGCCCAACAGTTA
>CAYWIH010000007.1:13564-63832 GCA_964458305.1 uncultured bacterium
CAAAAACCCGTTTAAATACCAAATATTGGCAAATTTATAAAAATTTTGTTAATTTCTTAATTTATTTTCAAAGCCTTGATAGATCGATACTATGACTTATTTTTAGATAATTATAACGAATAGATTTAAAATTTTTTAGTCATTTAGCCGAGATATTAAATTTTTTTTTTTGACAAAATAGAAATATCAGATTAAGAATCTATCTTCTCGTTAATTTATCTATAATTAATAAATTTAAAAAATGAAAATAAATCAAAAAATAATCGGCTCTTTCTTAGCTTTAAATATCGTTTTAGGAGGAACGGCAATCTTAAGTTTATCGTTTATGGGTCGCACTCAAAATGATATTCAAAAAACTGTTAAATCGGAAGTAATAGAAGGAAGATTTCAAATCAAAATTAAAGATAACTTTCAAAAATTAGAAGCTAATTTATTAACAATAATTTTGCTTAAAAAAGACGGAATCGAAATAGATACATATCAAAAACAAGTAGATTTGCTTTTTATCGATATAGAAGAGCAAATAAATGGTGCTTTAAAAAATCATCGCACAAACAAAAAACAATTAGAATCTGAATTTAGAAAAAATCAATTAGAAAAAGAGCAAATCGAAGACCAAAAAGAAGAAATAGAAGATTTAGAACTCCTCAAACAGAAAATAGTTGAATATAAATCCTTAGTAGCTCAATTTCAACAACTTTTAGAAACAGATCGAATTAATGAAGCGCAAGAATTGTGGTTAACCGAACTCCAGCCAAAATTATCTCAAGAAATTGCTGAATTGTCGGGAGAAGATAGTGATGCTTCTCTCGCTGAAGTAAACGAAACAGTTAACGACATTTCCGATCAATTAAGTCGTCACGAAAAAATTATTTATTCTACTTGTTTTATCGCAGTTATTATTTCTTTCTTTTTAGCCAGACAAATATCTTTAAGTATAGTTAGACCGATCGATAAATTAAAAGATGCAGCACTTAGATTGAGTAGTGGAGATTTAGATTACGAAATTAATATAGAGACAAAAGACGAAATCGGACAATTAGCCCGATGCTTTAAACAGATTGGAAATGGATTAAAAGAAAATACTGTTTCTAAATCTTATTTAACTCGAATTTTAACCGCAATGAAAGATAGTTTAATCGTCACCGATTTAGCGGGAAATATTAAAACTGTAAACGGAGTTACTTGTAAGCTTTTGCAATATTCAGAACGTGAATTAACCAAGCGTAAATTTCAAAATTGCTTAATCGAATCATCTTGGTGGAATGATTATTTATCCGAATCGGAGCTACCACAAAATCTTCAGAATAAATATATTACCAGCAAAGGTCAAAGAATTCCAATTAATTTTTCCGCTTCTTTTATTTATAATGAATCTGGCGATCCTTGCGGTTTAGTTTTTGTTGCCCGAGTGCTAAACCCTCTGATTAGCAAAATAAGCCAAAAATATGTAAACGATCGTCACCTAATTTGAGCTTCGATTCTAACTAAGGAAAACGAGAGCAAACTTTACCTAATATATTTTGAGATGCGATCGGGCCGAAAAAACGACTATCGGTACTTTCAGCAGGATTGTCTCCTAAAAGAATACAACTCCCATCATCTAGTACCGAAGTCACTCGTTTAACTATTTTCAAATTGGTCTGGTGAGGATGCCAGGCTATTACTATATCTCCTTGTCGGGGGCGTTTGTGACGATAAGCAGTTAAATCGACTAAAAGTCCGTCACCTGGTTTGAGTAAAGGAATCATCGATCTACCAGTAACTCGAAAACGCGATCGCCGTCGCAGAAATAATAATAATAAATCCTTGAGACTGGTGTCTTGAAGCTGGCCATCCATAAAATCGAGTTAGCAAAGAAAGATTCGACTAACTAGCTTTATACCAATTTACATCGCGGTCTTTAGTTGCCCAGAACATTTGGTGAATATTTTGGATCGCATCCATTAATTCGTTAGCGTGTTCGCTGCTAACTTCTACTTTACAAGCAGAACAGAGTTTTGCTGCTTTCCAGAAAGTATCGTGTAAATTAGGATATTTTTCCAAGTGTACTGGTTTAAAGTAATCAGTCCAAAGAATTAATAACTCATCTTTAGTAATTTGAGCTTGTTCTTCTTTGATCTGAATGTAGCGAGACATGGTATTGTTGTAAGCAGCCATAGCTTGAACATCGTTACTTGCAGGTGGCTGTAGGTCAAGAATTTTCTTAGTCATAGAGACGACTGCTTCAGCAGCAATACGTGCGGAAGAAGGGTCATAAACACCGCAAGGGCCGTCGCAATGCGCGCTTACTGTTTCTGCGGGAAACCAATTTTCTAGGATCTCAGCGACCTTTTTAAGCATGGTTTTTTCTAAATTATTTTAATTTACTACTTCATATTGCATTATATTCTATTACGGGGGCGCAGTTATGACCTTTGCCTATTTTCGGTAAAATAGCGATCGCGCCATCTTTGCTCTGCAAAAAGAATGTTAACTCAATTCAAAAACCGTTACCCTCGAGGTTCTTTAACCAAAATAAATCTCACGTAGTTTTCGTATTCTGGGGCAAAGAAGCACAGAAAAAAATTCCCTCGATCGATACTATCAAACATACAATACTTAAAAGCTCCTATCCTGCGCCATTTTCGGCAAAATACAGCTTTTTTGGCTCTCGTCCTTTTGCTCTGATTAATTCCGCCCTCAAAGCAGCAAATCGAGAACCGATCGATTGGCGTTTGTAACAGTAATATAGTTTTTATTCTTATTTTTATAAACGATCTTCAATTTTATTTGCTGTTATAAATTTTACAATTTGCGATATTGATTTAAATTATTTTCTCTTACCGATCGCCCGATTCAGATCGAGGGAGTAAAATTATAATTTATGTTCGATCGCTAGCTTTAAAAAGATCGATAAGACTTAATTAATAAAAAATCAAACTTTATTTAATACTTAAAACTACATCGATACTTTGCTTGGGAAATATATAATTTTCCTGACATATTTACCACTATCTTAAGAGGGAATTAATAGAAATATCATCGCAGTTGGTAGGTCAGCAATGATTTCGATCGCTTTTTTGTCGAGATAATATTTTAAGATTTATTGGCTGAATTTAGATTAAGATTAAAACGTGATTAAAAGAGAATTAAAACATAACAATTTTACTAAATAGTAAGACAATGAAAATTTGGCAAAAGTTAACAACAGCCTTTGGAGTGACTTCTTTTCTATTAGGGACGATAGCTATCTTATCAATTAAAATAGACGCTGAAGTTCAATTTAAGACAAATGAAACCGTTCACGGCATAGTTGAAGAAGCAAAATCTGCCAGCGATATGCTCAACTCGATCCAAACTATTCAAGGATTAAATCAAGATTTATTACTCGAGAGTTTAATAAATTCGCCAGATAATAAAAATCTTAAGCAATATCAATTAAAAATTAAATTAGAATTAGAAACATTAAAGGAAAATATTAGAGCCGGAGAGCGAGCTACCCTGACTCAAAAAGAAATTATCAAAGATGCCAAAGGGACAGATTCAACTCATAAGCAAGCTAAAATAGAACGAGAACAAGAGGAGATAGAGCAAATGAATCGCCTCCTCGCAGAAATTAACAATTATCAAAAAGATTGGCAAAGATTTTCAGAAAAGATCGAGGAAAATCCCCAGCAATTACCTTTACCTTTGGTTAAAGAGTTAAGTAATAGAATGAATCAAACGATTTTTCCTCTAGTCAAAGAATATCAGCAAGAATCTTTATCGGAAATTACTCGAGCGGAATTAATTACGCAACAGATAACCAGCAAAAATATTAGCATAATCAAAAATTATGTTTTGTTTACCTTTGCCATTACTTCAATACTATTTGTTTATATATACCGTTCTATTTATTCACCAATCAAACATTTAAAATTAGCTACTTTTCAATTGAGGCAAAGTTTTACAGAATACGAACCGATCGAACCTAAAAATCCCAACGATGAATTAGGAGTATTAATTTCATATTTCAACGATACGATCGAAACATTAAAAACAAAAATCATTTCTAAATCATATCTTGACAATATTATTAATTCAATCAGTCAAAGCCTAATAGTCATTAATAACCAAAATAAAATCGAAAAAGTTAATGCTAATACCCTCGATATTTTAGGTTATTCAGAATCGGAATTAATCGGAGAATCGATCGATCTCATTCTCTCGTCAAGCAATAATTTAACAATCGAGGAATTGATAAAATTAGATAATATTTCCAGTCGTTGTTTTTCTCTAAATTTAACTGCAAAAGGATTGCGAGAAATATCTTTTAAAGTTTATTTTTCTTATTTATTTGATTCTGAAGGAATAAAAATAGGCACGATTTGCTTGGCAGTTCCAGTTAATTCTCTTTCTTTAAACGATGAAATTGCTTTACAACAAAGTAAAGAAAAAGCTAAAAAATATAGTTAAATAAATTATCTTTTCGCTTTAAAACTAGTCAAAATCTAGATAGTTTAATTACTATCTAACAACTTAATATACTTACGAATCAAGCCGATCGTAACTGCTGGTAATTCTAATTGCGGAGTCAAACCGACATCTTCTATAACTTGAAAAACTTTAATTGCTTCTGGATTTAGATCTGCCAATCTTTGACCAGTTTCGGGGGAAGTAAATTGAGATTTTCTGCCCCAAATAATCGCAGTAGGAGTAGTTAATTGAGGGATATATTTAGACAAATCGAAGCATAAATCGCCTCTGACAAAAGATAGGGCTGCATATTCGGCGTTAGGTTGTTTGGCAGATTCTAAATAAGCATCGACAATTTCCTGATATACTCGTTCTGGGCGAGCAAACTGTCGGGTTTCTAAAAAGTTGCGAATGCCACCAGCATTAGCCACACCGACACTATAAATAAACTTATCGATCGCCGGAATGCTAACTAATTGAGCAAAAAAACTGCGACTGTAATCTTCACCAAAATCCGACAAACCTGCAGGAGTAGTCAAAATTAGAGATTTAAACAAATCCGATCGCATTATCGCCGCTCTAATCGTCAAAGCAGCAGTTAAAGAAGAGGCAATAACTATTACTGGCTCGGTGCAAGTTTTTTCGAGGAATTCGACGATACTGTTAATATAGTCTTCTGGCTTATAATTTAACTCTGGATGTTCCGAAGCACCCCATCCGACTAAATCTGGCGCGATAACGCGATAATCGCTGGCAAAAGCAGGATATACTTTAGACCATTCGTAAGCAGAAGATCCGCCGCCAAAACCGTGTAAAAATACTAAAGTTGGTAAATTTATTTCCTTTGTATCAGTGTCGCGCCAAGGTTCTTTAGAGGGGCTATAATAAACCATTCTCCCCAAAGAAGTAGCTACAGATTCTCTTTCTAAACCAATCGGTTCGATCGCCATTTTTTTCCCTCCTACTACCATTAGTTTAACGAGGTTGACCGGATTGCGACTGTTTGTCAGTTTTTTTAATAAATTCTAATAAAGCTTGGTGCTGTGGGGAAGATATATCGCCACGCAAATGTAAATCCCGTTGCGGAAAAGGAATTTCGATCTGGTTTGCTGCAAAAAGAGCAAAAATTGAGAAATAAAGATCGCTGGTTAGAGGGAGTTGTTTGCTAGGACTTTTAATCCAAACCAATAACTCAAATTCTAAAGCACTATCGCCAAATCCTTTAAACCAGACATCTGCTTGAGGGAAAGATAAAACCCCCGGACAATTTTGAGCTGCTTCTAAGAGTACTTGACGCACTAAATTAGGGTCGGAATGATAAGCTACTCCTACGGGTATATGAATGCGAGAAATCGGGTTTTGGTGAGACCAGTTAATTACTTCAGATTCTAAAAAACGAGAATTTGGGACGATAATCGAAACGCGATCGAGGGTTTTAATTTCAGTACTACGCGCGCCAATTCTTTCGACTACTCCGGTATATTGTCCTACCTCAACAAAATCTCCTACTTGGATCGGACGCTCGAAAATTAATACTAAACCGCTACCAAAATTTCTGGCAATATTTTGTAAACCAAAACCAACCCCAATACCCAAAGCACTAGCAAGAATGGCTAAAGAGCTTAATTCTACTCCCCAAATTTGCAGCAGCACGATCGCCCCGACGGTGATAATAGTATATTTACTGACGATCGCGATCGCTTCTTGCACTCCTAAATTAATTCCCGTCACCCGCAAAACTCGAGAGCGCAATAAATTAGTTGCGGTGCTAGAAAATATTATCAATCCTAAAAATAAGCCGATCAGAATTAATAAATTAACTACCGAGTATTGATTTTTGCCGATCGGTACGACATCGGATAATAAACTCGTCCTGAGACTGTTAGCGATTCTAAAACTTAATTGTCTGGTAAAGGGAAATAAATTAGTTAGGTAGAGTACTAAAGATATCCACAGAGTCGATCTCGCTAATAGCAAAGTCAGATCTAAAAATAATTTTAATGCCCAAGGTCGATCTCTTTTTTTATTCGGCCCTTCGGTGCTTTCTAAAAACTTGGTCGCTGCTTTTTGCAAACGCTCCCACAACCATCCTAAAACCAAATTTGAGGCGATCGTTAAAGTCAGCATCCCAGTCACCATAAAAGAAGATCGCCATAAAAACTGAATGCTCCTTTCTTTTTGCGCTTTTTTGAGAGCTAGATCCAGTTGTTGAACCCAAACCTCTGCTTGTTTTTCGGGTGTTTCTGCTTCAATTACGTCTTTTTGGGTAACTGTCATTAAATAGAGATCGTTAACAAAAATAACTGGAGAATTATTAAGGGTTTTGATTTCGATCTCGGCCGTCTTTTCATGAGATTCGACTATCTCTTGCAATGTCCTGTTAATCTGTTTGGCTCGATCTGCCGCACTTAAAGATTCGTAACTACTGACGGTTAATACTTGTCTTCCATCTATTACTACCGGAGCTGCTAGATCTGATTTTGATTGTCCTAAAACTGGCGCGATCGCCAGCCAGCAGGCTACAAACGCGATTAGCAATGCTTTTTTGAGGCGATCTCCTCTTTTCCTGTTCGATCGATCCATACTTGATTAGTTTAGATGTACTATAATATAGATGTAAAATTCAAGACAACAGACTCTAACAGAAATATTAGTTTTTGCCATGACTACAAAATATTATGTTGTTAATATCGATCCTAATGCAGAATATGAATGGGACAAAGTTGTTTTAAGAAATCCGATTAGTGGAGAAAGACCGGACTTAGGGCAAATAGTTGCTGAGGGAGTGGGAAACGAAACTGGTTCTTATTTAATTGCGATCGAAATTGAAGTTAAAATTTTAGAGCAAACTACACCCAATCTTGTACAACCGATCGCTAATACTGTTTCTATTCGAGCGAAGCGACAACAAAGAGCCAATAGTTAACAATCGATTGGTTTGTTTCGGAAAATTTTTTCAATAATCGGGAGATTCCAAGGCTATTTTCGCTCTGAAATAACCGAGATAGATTCCGATCTGATGGGTACGATACAGCTAACAAAATCGATCAGCTCGAAACCAGAAATAGGCTTATTTAAAAATCCAATCGTCCCTGACATTTTAGCTCTAATCCGATCGATAATCCCGTTTTGACTCGAAAACATTGCGATCGGAATATCTTTAAGTTGCCGAGATTTATGTAGCATTTTACACAGCTCGTAGCCGTTAAAATTGGGCATATTAATATCCATCAGAATTAGCTCGGGCTTGTATTTAGCCAGGGTTGTCATTCCTAAAACGGGATCGGTGATACTTAAAACGCGATATCCGGCAATTTCTAATGTTTTTTTAACTTGAAGTTGTATAGTTTTACTATCGTCGATGCAAGCAACGATCGGCTTTCGAGCGATTTTTTCTTGAGATGCTACCACTTTTTGAATCGGAGTTGCTTGTAAGTGAATATTATTTTCTTTATCGATCCAAATAGTCAGAGACCATTCATTTTCTACTAACAAGCAAAAAATCCCGTTTTCTAGATACTTTTTACCAAAGTCGATCGCTTTGTTGCGTAATTTTTTTGAAAAAACTGGCCCTCTCGCTAAAATTTTATTTTCAAAAAAAACTTGAGAGTCGTTGTTAGTTTTTTTTACTTGGTTGGTAAATTCTCGTTCGCTTAAAAAAATCATTGATTGGCAGGATCGGTCTTTAAATTGGGTAGTTTTTTTAAACTATTTCGCTGAGCTTTCAAACAGGATAAATAAAGTCACTATTTTCATAATACAATAAACAACTTAATAGCTAAAAAAATTTTTGTGACAGAACTTAAATAGCTACTTAAAAAAAGTAATAATTTTCTACAGAACCCCTCTCAAAATCGCTCTTCGAGGTAAGTTTTGCTTTTTTTTCTGGCACGATAGAGCTAAAGGGTATTGTTAGCGACAAAATTAATAAAACTAAGTTCGTTAATTTTATTCCACTTTAAAATTTGCTGACGAAACTTATTCCACTGCTCGTAAACTTCTTTAAAAGTACTATCTTTGCGAGCATTTTCTGCATAGAGATCGAAAGCAGCCTCTCGCGCAGTTTCCATAATTTCTGTAGAATATACCTCTAATTGCGTGCCGCTAGCAATTAAACGATCGAGGGCTTCTCCATTTAAAACATCGTATTTAGCTGCCATAATTACGTTAGCTTCGATCGCGGCAGTTTTTAAAATCTCTTGATACTCTCGAGGCAGTTTGGCCCAAGCTTTTTTATTTACTTGTACTTCTAAAGTAGGCCCTGGCTCCCACCAACCTGGATAATAATAATAGCGCGCAGCTTTATTTAAGCCTAACTTTTCATCGTCGTAAGGGCCGACCCATTCAGCAGCATCGATCGCTCCTCTTTCTAATGCTAAGAACACTTCTCCCCCGGCCAAAACTTGAACGTTAACCCCCAGACGAGACATAACTTGACCTCCTAAGCCGGGAATACGCATTTTTAACCCTTTGAGATCCGAAAGAGATGTTACTTTTCGTTTGAACCAACCGCCCATTTGCGTCGCAGTATTGCCGGCCGGAAAATTAATAATATTAAAATCGCTATAAATTTTCTGCATTGCTGCCAAACCACCACCCTGATAAAGCCAAGCATTGTGTTGAGAAGCGGTTAAGCCAAAAGGGACTGAAGTAGCGAAAGCTAAAGCAGGATTTTGACCGATATAATAATAGCTGGCAGTGTGGCCGCATTGTACCGTACCGTTTTGTACTGCTTCCATTACTTCTAAACCAGGAACTATTTCACCTGCTGCAAAAGGTTCGATTTGAAAACGCCCTCCGCTCATGGCTTTAACCCGATCGCACACTGTAACGGCCCCACCATAAATAGTATCGAGGGATTTGGGCCAGCTTGCTGCCATTTGCCAGCGTATGTTTGGTAAGCTTTTATCTTGGGTTGTTGTCGAATTATTGGTATTTTGGGCGCAAGCGGTTATTGCAACAGCAGTTGTCGTTCCTATGGCTGCGCGATTAATAAATTTTCTTCTTTTCATTTTATATTCCGAAGCTATTTTTTATATTTAAATCGATAGATATCATATTTTATAAAAAAAATTCTCCCCAATCATCAAAATATTTTTTTTCGCGCCAAAATTTAATACTTCGATCGGCTATTGCTCGTAACTTTTCTGTTTATTATTGTTTCACTTCATGAATTTTAACTTGTGATACCGATTCTCAAAAATAGCAAAATACATAGGGATTTTATTTAAAAATATCAAAAAAGTCGAAAAAGTTTATTATTTCTGTCTCTATACCCAGTCACGTTATTTTATTACTTCTGTACCGACCTACCATGGTACGTCTTCTGGAACGATCGGGCTGAGTAGGAATAAATCTAGGGGATCTCGAGTCAGCAAGAGTGAAGCTGTTCTCCAACAGAACGAGATCGACGATTAAACTATAATATTTCTAAGTTCGATCGCTAAAAATATACTTCGATCGCTCTATATTTTTCATCTTTATTTCAAAAATTTTTTTAGGTTTACTTTTATTTATTTTTATCCTAACTAACTACCTTTGATGAATTACTATCTAATGAAATCCGAGCCTAAAGTTTACAGTATTACCGATCTCAAACAAGAAAATCGCACAATTTGGGACGGAGTACGTAACTATCAAGCACGTAATTTTCTGCGGCAAATGAAACTAGGAGATAAAGCCTTTTTTTATCATTCTAATACTAAATCTCCCGGAATTATTGGTTTGATGAATATTGTCGAAACCAATGTAATCGATCCGACTCAGTTCGATCGCAACAATAAATATTACGATCCTAAATCTACTTTAGAATCTCCTCGATGGCAAACCGTTAAAGTAGAATTTCTTGAAATATTTACTCAGCAAATATCTCTCCAAGAACTCAAGCAAAATTTTACCCCTCAAGAATTTTTATTAGTTAGAAAAGGTAATCGACTTTCGGTCATGCCAGTAGATATTCTCGTCGCCGAACAGATTTTAAAAATGAGTAAAGGTATTTTCTAAGCCAAATTAACCATCGATAATTAAAATTTAAACTAATTTTTTCTAGTGCTTAGAGCTAACTAAGATTTATTTCCTAAGATCGGCTCGATCGCAACCTCCCTAAGACTTATAACCAATTAATTATAATCGATCGCTCAAATATTTTTAGATTTTTTTAAGCTAGCTCTCTGTTTATTTCACTCTAGAATACACATTTTTACTTGCAAATAGATTAAAATATTAATTGGCTATTTCACTAATAATAACGATAATAAAAAATTATCTATAAAGCTATCAAAAAAATAAAATCGAGACAATCCAATTTAAAAATAATCGAACAAAAACATTAAAATTAAACAAAAATAAACCAGTGTTTGGCAAATAACAAAAATAAAAACGATCGAGAAAAATTTAAGATTTTTGAGACACTATATATAGCAAATGTTCGATCGTTACCAGAACTGAGTAACATCTTAAACAATACATTAACTAAGGAAAAAAAAAATTTTTTGCTAGTAATATTATTAATGATAGTATCGATGGTTTTATTAACCTTTTATCCGTATAAAATTACTCCAAAATAAGCAAAATATTTTAGGTCATAAACAGAACACAGCTAACGACTTAACCATGCAAACAATAACCCAAACAACCGATCGCGCTTACGATATTCTCCGTGCTGAATATCAACCACTAAATTGTATTTTTGCGCCCAAAACAGTTGCTGTAATCGGTGCTACAGATCGTAAAGGAAGTGTCGGCAGAACCCTACTTTGGAACTTAATTAGCAGTCCCTTTGGCGGCACAGTTTTCCCGATCAATCCCAAACGCAACAGCGTCCTCGGAATCAAAGCCTACCCCAACATTAAAGCAGTACCAGAAACAGTCGAATTAGCAGTAATTGCCACCCCCGCACCGACAATACCCCAAGTAATTCGAGAATGCGTAGCAGCAGGAGTAAAAGGAGCAATTATTATCTCTGCTGGCTTTAAAGAAATCGGTCAAAAAGGAATAGAACTAGAACGAGAAATCCTCGCAATAGCTCGCGGTAAAATGCGAATTGTCGGCCCCAATTGTTTGGGAATAATGAACCCTCAAACCGGATTGAATGCCACCTTCGCCAGCACTATGGCCCGTCCCGGCAATTTAGGCTTTATCAGCCAAAGCGGAGCATTATGTACTGCCGTATTAGATTGGAGTTTCCCCGAAAATGTCGGTTTTAGCTCCTTTATTTCCATCGGTTCGATGCTAGATGTCGATTGGGGCGATCTGATCTACTATCTCGGCGACGATCCCAACACCAAAAGTATCGTAATCTATATGGAATCGATCGGCGATGCGCGATCGTTCCTTTCCGCAGCTAGAGAAGTAGCCCTAACCAAGCCAATTATAGTTATCAAAACAGGTAAAACAGAAGCCGCAGCCAAAGCATCAGCCTCCCATACAGGTGCGATGGCAGGTAGCGACGACGTATTAGATGCTGCATTTCGTCGTTGCGGAGTCTTGCGAGTCAATCGTATTTCCGAACTATTTAACCTCGCAGAAGTTTTAGCAAAACAGCCCCGTCTGCCAAAAGGGCCGAAATTGAGTATCATCACCAACGCCGGAGGGCCCGGAGTTCTCGCCACCGATGCCTTAGTTGCTTCTGGAGGCCAGCTAGCCCCCCTATCAGAAGATGCGATCGAACAACTTAATCAATTTTTACCCCCCCACTGGAGTCACAACAATCCGATCGACATTCTCGGCGATGCCGATCCCGAAAGATACGCCAAAACCCTCGATATTGCCCTCAAAGATCCCCACAGCGACGGGTTATTAGTCATTCTTACCCCTCAAGCGATGACCGATCCGACCCAAACTGCAGAATATTTACAAGTTCAAGCCCAACAAGCAAATAAACCCGTTTTAGCCAGTTGGATGGGAGGTGTGGAAATAACTGCAGGAGAAGCAATTCTTAACAGTGCGAAAATTCCTACCTATCGCTATCCTGATTCTGCAGCTCGTTTGTTCGATTTAATGTGGCGATACAGCTATAATTTACAGGGTATTTACGAAACGCCAGTTTTAAGCAGAGAACTAGAACAAGATTCTAATTCTTCTTTAGTAGAAGAAATAATTGCCACTGCTTGGGATAGCGGCCGCAAGATTTTAACCGAGTCCGAGTCGAAAAAAATTTTAGAGGCCTATAATATTCCGATCGTCAATACGAAAATAGCTCGCAGCGAAACAGAAGCAGTAGAATTAGCCAGCGCGATCGGCTATCCGGTAGTTCTTAAGTTACACTCAGAAACTATTACCCATAAAACTGATGTCGGCGGAGTACAATTAAATCTCACCGATGCCGAAGCAGTACAGTGGGCCTATCGCCAGATCGAAGAATCTGTCTCTCAAAAAGCCAGCCAGGAAGATTTTTTAGGGGTTACCGTTCAACCGATGTTAAACCTCGATGGCGGTTACGAGTTAATCGTTGGTAGCAGTATCGATCCTCAATTCGGCCCGATCCTATTATTTGGTGCTGGAGGAAGATTGGTCGAAGTGTTTCAAGATCGCTCGATCGCTTTACCTCCTTTAAATACTACTCTCGCTCGTCGGGCGATCGAACAAACCCAAATTTCTCTGGCTCTCAAAGGAGTTAGAGGACGCAAAAGTGTCGATCTCGAAGCTTTAGAACGACTTTTAGTCAGATTTTCTCAATTAGTCGTCGAACACCCTCCCATAGCCGAAATTGACATCAATCCTCTTTTTGTTTGCGAAGATCGCATTGTCGCTCTTGACGCTCGCATCGTCCTTAACGATACTCATTTAACCTCAGAACAACTTCCTACACCAGCAATTCGCCCCTATCCGACCCAATACGTGAAATCATGGAGAATGAAAGATGACACAGAAGTAACTATCCGTCCCATTCGTCCCGAAGACGAACCCCTAATCGTCCAATTTCACCAAACTTTATCGGAAGAGAGCGTTTATTTTCGTTATTTTCACTTAATGAATTTAAATCGACGCATCGCTCACGATCGCTTAACTCGGATTTGCTTTATCGATTACGATCGCGAAATGGCTCTAGTCGTAGAAGATCGAAATCCCGCTACCGGATTGAAAGAAATCTTGGCAGTAGGTCGATTGAGTAAACTTCATGGTATTAACGAAGCTGAATTTGCGATGCTCGTCAGCGATCCTTATCAATGTCGCGGTTTGGGTACTGAGTTACTTACTAGACTGATCGAAATCGGCAAAAATGAAAAACTCGATCGAATTACTGCAGAAATTTTAGCTGAAAATCGTGCGATGCAAAGAGTTTGTGAAAAAGTCGGTTTTAGATCCGATCGCAGTCTCGATATCGTTAAAGTTGCGATCGATTTATAAAATAAAGATTAATTTCTTCTGCTAAGAAACGGGGATCGCTTTATTTACAGGCGATCCCCGTTTTTATTTATTTTTATTAACTTTTTGTTTTCTTTGTAAATCTAGAATCGATAATTATAAAGTTATTTAAATTTTTTTGGATTTTTTCAAAATCTTTGTAGCTTTCTCATAGCTTTGTAAATCTTTGTTAGAGCCGTTTTGAGCGATTTAGGTTTATTTACCTACCATCTTTGTCAAAAAACAATCACAAAAATTAAGTGATTTTCCTCATGAAATAAATATCCGAACTCGGACATTATATACAGAGTGATAAAAACACTTGCTATTTGCGAATCTATATTCTTATCGCTCGACCTTTCACTAACTCTTAAACAAATTGACTTATATTGAGTTAGTAACTATTTAGAACCGAATTTCTCGACTCGATCGTTCCTCTTGAGTAGCAAATCCGATTCAACCCAAGGGAACATAGCCGAGCTTTAGTAGGTCTAAAATATAACGACTCCACTCGTTAAATTTAGAACGTAAGGATTGTAATAATGAATGTATCAAATTACACCATTAACTATATCGCTTTAATTCACTGGTTTAACAAAAAGTTACAAAATTGTAACAAAATTTTATTTAATTTGATTATGGATAAAACTAAAAAATTAGATCCATTTTCTGCAGTTAGAGAGTGGCTCAATAACTTAGAAGTTAAAGAAGCAAAATTAGCCCATCGAGTTTGCCAAATGATTCCAGCTCAATGCCCTTTCGAGCGGAAAATCGAAATGTTCGGAAGAACACTAATAAGCATACCACCATTATGCAAACTCAACCCCTTATATAACGAATTAATTTACTTGCGCTTTCGTGCGATCTCCTATTTAGCAAATGAATGTGGTGAGGATATCACAGCTTACTGTTAAAATTGCTAGGTGCTGAGTAAGTTAAAAAATGGCAATTGTCGCGCTAAGAGCTTGGTACCTAGAAGAATACGAACCAATTGAAGAAGTCATAAAATGGCCTCACGATTTACGATTGAGTAGAAACAGCCTGCTCAAAACTGGACTGAGAGCAGATTTTTTGAACGAAAGAGAAGAGATTGAAAAATCTCCCTGGTTCAAAAGATATTTGCAAGGAGAAATAATTAAGTTTTACATTGAAGGTAGTGGTGGATACAAGATCTCTAATATTGATTTAATATCTCAGGAGATTTATTTCACTAAGACACCAATATCAGCTTGGCTAGAGCCGATTATATTTTTTAGCCATCAAGAAGAGTATCCTCGAGCTACAGAAATGCTGAGGGAGAGCTTAGCAAAAACAGTAGCGCAAATCAATCAGCGATCGAGAATAGAAATAACAATCGTAGAATCAATTCGTCCTACAAACAGCCCTTGGCGACCGAGCAGCATTCAAAAATCACAAATTAGTCAAAGTTTGTTGTTTGTTGCCGATGGCACATCAGTAGGATCGATTTTGGTAGATAAAGAAGCTCGATCGCTCCTCAGCCCTCATGTTTGCTTGGAAATGGGCTATGCTGAAGCAACTAAGAGCAACGGACAAATCTTGTTAGTGAAAATGGCAAGATCGCAACACGATTCTAATTATCCCCTCGAACTACCCGCACACCAACAATTAGAGTATCAAAATACATCTCAATTACAAAAAACCTTACCCATCGCGATCGAAAATCTTTTAATAAGATTTAATCTATTTGCTCGCTCGTGAAATAAATATTTGCAATAGACAGCTCGAGATCGTCTTTTGGGCTGCTTTTATAATTCTTAATTTCCTGTAAACTGATGTTCTGAAGTTGAATTAGGATTGAGATCCGTGCCTAGAAAAGCCGACGAATACGCAGTTCATTTTTTCCTCTCCAGCGCGCACACCCAAGAAGTTCGCTTTAAAAATATCCAAGAATTTCAACAATGGTACAGCAGCCAACTAATGCCCAAATCTGATTCTTCGGAATTGATTAACATACCGATCGAAAATATACAAGGAGAATGGTTAGTAATTCGTCCTGCTAGTATTATGGCTATTCGAGTAGAACCAATATTTCTGGGAAGCGTGGAACGTTTTTAGTTTCATTTCGTCCCAATAGCCTATGAAAAAACAACTTGCTTTAATTTTACTGAGTCTGGGAATAGCCTTCGGGCCGACTCACTCACTTCTGGCCAGAGAAATATCTCTGAAAAAAGTAGAAAGATGTCCGGTTTTAAGCTGTTTGGGTATAGACGATCGGCTCTGGGGAAATCAAAACGATCGACAAGCACTATTAAACTCGATCGAACAAAGTCTCAAATACCTTAGCACCCCTACAGCAGCTAAAGTTTATCGCGATTATCCGGTAGAAGGTTTTACCCTCGATCGGGTTCGTAAATCTTTAGTTCGTTTTCGCCAAATACTGCTAACCTCCAAAAGTTCGGCCCAATTTTATGCCGCGATCGAACGGGAATTTGCTGTTTATCAATCCGTCGGTAGAGATGGCAAAGGAGAAGTGCTCTTCACAGGTTATTACGAACCAATTTATAAAGCCAGCTTATATCCTACCTCCGAATATCGCTATCCCCTCTATCGCAAACCAGCAGATTTCGATAACTGGTCAAAACCCCATCCCACTCGCGCTCAATTAGAAGGATACAATGGCTTATTAGGCAGAAAAAGCCCTCTAGCAGGACAAGAATTAGTTTGGTTGCGCGATCGTCTCGAAGCCTATTTAGTTCAAGTTCAAGGCTCTGCTAGACTCGAATTAGACTCAGGTCAAACGATCTCTGTCGGGTATAACGGCAGTACGGATTATCCTTATGTCAGTATTGGTAGGGAAATGATTAAAGATGGGGCGATTTCCCGCAAGGATTTATCTTTACCTAAAATGATTATCTACCTGCAAGCCAATCCTAAATTACTTCACGAGTATATATCTCGCAACGATCGTCTTATTTTCTTTAAAGAAACTAATGGTGCTCCTGCAACTGGAAGTATTAACGTTCCTTTAACCGCCGATCGTTCTATCGCTACGGATAAGTCTTTAATGCCTCCAGGAGCTTTAGCTTTGATTCGGGTACACTTGCCAGAGTTTTCACCCCAAGGAGAGTTAAAAACACCTTTAATCAGCCGTATAGTCTTAGATCAGGATACTGGTAGTGCTATTAAAGGAGCGGGTAGAGTTGATGTTTTTATGGGTACTGGAAAAAAAGCTGGCGATCGAGCTGGAGTAACCAGTAATATCGGCAGACTCTATTATTTACTTCTTAAAAATTAATGGTGTCTCGGCCCGTACTGCAACCTTAACAACTATAACCAGAATAAGGGAGAGGCAATAGAGCAAAACGCTCGTTAGATTCTTTTGAGTGTTAAATCTTGCCTTCTCTATTTTTGCTGGAATATTTGCTTTCGCCTACTGCTCTGAGCCGTAAGGCAACTGTTTCTTGTCTCAACGCAAGAATTTATGTTCTAATTAATAAATATTACCTTCTTCTTTCTCGCCTGGTTAGTTAATAATCGTTTTGGGAGTAGAATTAAAAAATATATTAACATTTTTTTTGCATAGTACTATAATCAGAGGTCAGACGATCGCCGCCGCAGCAGCGAGATTTAAGGCTGTTGCCGATGCTAAATCTCCTAACCAAAACTTTTACTGCTACGGTATTGAGCTAAAAAATCACGCTACAGATTAAAATCGATTATTATCCTGAACTGACTTCCCCCCTACAGCGATGTTGCGGCAAACTTCTGAGTTGACCGAGTTTAGCAATATGAAACAGAAAAAATATAAATTCCCTTATTGGCAAAATGGACTCGAGATAGTTAGGGTTTGCTAACCAGCAGTTTTCAGGTTTTGGCAAGGATTGATACAATCTAACTAAAGTAAAGCTCGATCGGTTTTTATAAACGAAAATATATAAAGTACATTTATGACACCTTCATTTGGTACGGAATTACAAAATGGTAAATACATACTTCAAGAAGAAATCAAAAGCGGGGTTTCTGGGGTAACGTATAAAGCCTTGAATACTGCTACAAAAAAAGAAGTAGCCATTAAAACGCTCAATTTAGCCATAGTCCAGGATAGTTATTTGGACGAATTGAGAAAAAAATTTTTTGATGAAGCTAGAAGACTAGTAAAATGCACCCACCCTAATATTATTCGCTTTCGGGATTTTTTTATTGAAGAGGAAATGCCCTATATAGTTATGGATCCGATTCGGGGAATAACCCTCGATCGCGTGGTGTTGCCAAGTAATCCTTTACCAGAAGATGTTGCTGTCAATTGTATCAGACAAATAGGCGAAGCAGTAAAAGTAATTCATAATAACAACTTACTTCACCGCGATATCAAGCCCGAAAATATTATGTTACATAAAAGCAATCAACAAGTAATCTTGATTGATTTTGGGATCGCTAGAGAATTTAAAGAAGGATTAGTTCAAACTCAAACCCACATTACTTCAGAGTATGCTCCTTTAGAGCAATATCTCCCCAGGGCAAAACGCAGCCAAGCTGCAGACGTTTACGGACTAGCTGCAACCCTTTATACTTTACTCACCGCTCAAGTTCCCGTAGCCGCCCCTCTGCGCGATCGAATTCCTTTATCTGCACCCCGAGATTTAAGAGCCGATCTGAGTCCTGAAGTTTCGGTCGCCGTGATGCGAGGAATGATCGTAGAAGCCGAACATCGACCCTCTAACGTAGATGAATGGTTGACTATGTTACCGCCAATTCAAAATAGACATTTTACAATTCACGTACCCAGTGGGGTTAGCTCCAACGAACCGACGGTAGAAAATAATAGCCAGGAAGAATCTTATACCCCAACACCAACTCCAGAAACAAGCAATTCATCATCAGGGTTTAATCAGTATCTAAAAATAGGTCTCGCTTTATTGGTTGGTTTTGTAATTTTTGATTATATGGTTATAAAATTAAGAGAAAATTCTAACCCTTCACCCAATAGCAACGATCGCAGTAAAATTGAATTTATACATAAGGCATGAACAAAATTAAAGAAACTATCGCCGCGATCGACGATCGACTATCGAAACGTCACATCGACCTCGATCCGGCAGGATATTTTATTATTTATCTCGATCGCGAAGCTCAATTAATTTGTGCCGATTACTACACTAATATCATCACCGAGCGCGGTTTGGCTGCAGACCCAGAAACAGGAGAAGTTATCGCTGCTCGAGGAAAGACAAAAAAAAGAACCCCTCGAACTAGATATACTGCAAGAACTGCTAAAGAACTCTGCGTCAAGATTGTCGAGCAAACTCAGCCCAGGCCTTTGAGTATGATGGATCATGCTGCTTATTTAGGCCGAGAATTTATGCGAGCTGAGAATGCTTTAATTACTGGAGAAGAATACGTCCAAGATTAAAAATTAATTAGAAAATCCGACGTAAAAGAAATAGGTAGCCATAGGAACGATGGTAGCAACAATTAATAAGCCAATTACCCAAAGAGTCGCACTACCTTTATCGGTATCTTCGGCCTTGGTAAAAGTGCTTTCAGTGTTAACTTCAGTTTGAGCGATGCGAGACCCGGGATCTGGCTGTCCTGCTAAGATAGTTGCGATCCGATCGCTCGCGTCTAAAAAGGCTTGATTGTATTTGTTTCCCAATTTTAGATCTGCGGCTATAGTATCGGCAATAATACTTTCGATCGTCTCTTCTCGAAGTAGTTTTTTAGCTTCAGCTCCAGTGATAATCGCACTATTATTAGTAACAGTGTCGATCGCTACGATAGTTTGATTTGCTGCTGTTTCTGGATCGGCAAACCAGCGATCGAATAGTTTAGTCGCAAAAACATCGACCGTATCATCGTAACCTTGACGGTGAATTGCCACCATTCTCAATTCTAGTCCGGTATTTTCAGCTAATTTTGCTAATTTATTACTAAGGGTGCTTTCGGTAGCGCGACTGATAGCCTCAGCAGAATCTACTACCCAAGGCGATTCTCCAGGACTTACTTGAGGCAAACTGTAAACGCTAATTGCATGAGCCGGCCGCACCGAGACACTCAGAGCAACAATTAAACATACAGTCGATAAAATTATACTTTTTAACCAAAACTCGGATCGATCGATCCCCATTAAAAAATTTTTCATTATTCGCGCTCTCAATCTTGTTTGATTTTGAAGCTATTATAAAAAATAGTAGTTTTAATAACAAAATATAATAAAAAATAACAAAGCTCAGTTGTAAGTCCGAGCTTTGTTTTAGAATTTATTGGTTAGATTAACCCAAGCTATTTACCATCGGGAGTAAAGTAGTAGTCAGAAAATAAGCAACAATCGCGCCACCGCTACCACCAAGGAAAAATCCGGTAGCAAATTCACTCCAACCTTCTTTAGTTCCCAACTCTTTAGGAGGATTGGGAGTAGTCAGAGTAGCGATCGGCTTGCCACTGCCAGTATTACCATAAATAGACAAACAGATAGTGAGAATAACTACCAATCCGATCGCCGATAACATACCTGCAAGAGAGCTATTATCGGAGTCCCGCAAAGGCCCGAGTAAAGCAAAAGGCCCGTATAGTAAATAACCGTGAGCCATTCCTACTTCTAAACCGCGACGGATGGGGGATAAACCTTGACGGTAAGCAGGTAAATTGCGGATGAAAGCGGTACTGAATTCTGAAGAATTAATTGGAGTTGCGAGGTTTCCAACCTGGGGATCTCCACCTGATTGAATCATTGCAATTGAGTTCCTCTATATATTTTAAAAATCTTTCAAACAAGCCTAATGTAACCTGCTTTTTGCTCGATTTTTGTTAAGAATCTTTATAACGCGATCGAATTCTCAGTAATTCCCCTTAATTTGCAACAAAATCAGTTTAATAGATTTAAATTTCAATAAGAGACTGCCATTCGGAAGTCTATTCAATAAGTCCTGCTTGCTCGTATAATAACGATCGAAGGATAAACTAAAAGCACGAAACCGCGATTATGTGCTCGATTTTCGGGTGCGATCGCCAGATATAAAACTATCAAGGTTATATATCGAGGTTGAGACTAGCTTTTATTTATCCGCTCTCACGAGCATCCGTACACTTGTATTTTATAAAAAGGATATTTAGAGATATGACAGGAGAATACGCTGCTTCTTTCTTACCCTCAGTTTTAGTGCCATTAGTTGGTATTATTTCTGCTGCGGTATCTATGGCTTTGTTATTTACTTATATTGAAAGCGAAGCCGAAGGTTAAATGTTTTGTTGAATTTGAATTGAAGTGAGTTATCGATTATCCTCTGTTATCTCAAAATAGAGGATAATTTTTTAGGTAAAAACGCAATTTCGGGTTAATGCATCTTGAAGTAAAATTTGATAAAAATCACTCTCAACAATCAAAGTGCCAAATCTAGATAAATGGGGATTTTGCATCTGAGCGTCAAAAACAACAAAGCCGCGCTCTTTGAGATGTTCTACTAACTTAACCATTGCTACTTTCGAGCCATCGGAAATACTATAAAACATAGATTCGCCGATAAAAGCACCCTGAATGACAATACCTAAAATACCTCCAGCCAAACGATCGCCCATCCAAGTTTCAAAACTATGGGCCCAACCTGCTTGATGGAGTTCTAAATATACATCGATTAACTCTGGCGAGATCCAAGTAGTATCGCGATCGGCGCATCCGATACAAACAGAATAAAAATCGCGATCGATTGCAGTGGTGAAGCGATTCTGATTTAAGACTCGTCGTAAAGATTTCGGATAGCGAAAGCGATCGTCGAGAGGAACTATAGCTCGTTGACGACTGGAATACCAGCCTAAATTATTACTTTCATCAGCCATTAAAAAGTAGCCTTTGGCATATCCCTGCACGATCGAAGCAATATCCATTAATTTAAAATCAAAGGCAAAAAGTAAATATTACCAAAATCCTCGCTTACCACTAGGCATTATTGTGGCCCAATTAGTTTTAGCTTGAGAAAGTTGACGTTCGTTTATTTTAGCATTTCTTAAATTTGCCCCGCATAAATTTGCCCCTTTGAGATTGGCGTAATTGAGAGATGCAAAGGTTAAATCAGCACCTCGTAAGTCCGCACCTTCAAGATTGGTATAACTTAAATATGCTCGACTCAGATTTGCATTGCGCAATACAGCTTTAATTAAGATAGCGCGACCAAAATCAGTATTAGACAAGTCTGCACCGCCAAAATTGGCTTGAATCAATTTAGACTGATAAAAATTAACTCCAGACAACTTAGTTTTTTGCAGGTTGAGATTGTTCAAATCTTGCTGGGCAAAATCTCGACGGCCTTTAGTATAGTCATTTACTACCGTATCGGAATCTAATTTTTTATTAGGAACTGGTTTGGAGATTTTTGCATTTGTTTTGCGGGGGGGTTTACCGGTTTTCGGAGCATTAGCAAAACCTCTTTGATAGCTAGTATTGTTGTAATTTACGGGGGCATTTTGTGCTAATTGTGGGGTTTTTTGATGCCCGAAACTGTGGCGATCGCCATCGATAAATCCAACAGAACCTTTATTTGTTATTTTTCGAGCTGCTTGACGTTGACGACGAGCGCGAATTTGACTTGCTAAGTTAGCAGTTATCGAGCTGTGAGAAGCGTCTTCAACAGGAGCGTTATGAGAATTTCTAATACCCGAAGCAACTCCGTTTTGGTTTAAATTACCGCTAGTGGGAGTTGTGATTAATCCTTGAGATAGAGTATCGTGATATGGTTCTAAATTGAGAGCGTTGAGGGCTTCAGTGGCAGATTTGTAGCGATATTTAACGGAAGACTCCAGCATTTTATTTAATACTCTGGCAAATCCATCGCTTACTTCAATATATTTGCGCCACATTATTTCGCCACTATTGGGATCGATCGGAATATCTTTAGGAGGTTTACCTGTTAGCAAATAAATACAGGTAGCAGCTACAGCATAGAGATCGCTGGCGAATACCGGTCGCATTGCTAGTTGTTCTGGGGGTGCGTAACCTGTAGTTCCTACTGCAAATGCTGTAAAGGCTGTTTGACCCGATCCTCCAGACTCTGGTTGCGAGATTTCTGTTTTTACCGCCCCAAAATCGATCAATACTAGTTGGGAGTCTTGTTGGCGACGAATTAGGTTAGCCGGTTTAATGTCGCGGTGGATTACTTCTTGGGAGTGAATGTGATCGAGAATGGGCAAAATTTCGCTTAAAAACTGTCTGGTTGCGACTTCACTATAAGTTCCGTTTTGTTTGATTTCTCTTTGGAGGTTGTGCCCGTTAACGTATTCTTGTACTAAGTAAAATTGTTGGTTATCTTCAAAATAATCTAGCAGTCTAGGTATTTGTGGGTGGTTGCCGATTCTGCCTAATGTTTGTGCTTCGCGCTCGAATAGCTCTTTTGCCATCTCAAATATTTCGGGATCGTTCATTGAGGGGCGAAGTTGTTTGATGACACAGGTAGGTTTACCGGGTAAAGATAAATCTACTGCTAGAAATGTTGCGCCAAATCCTCCTTTACCTAGACTTTTCATTGCTAAATAGCGATTTCTTAGTAAGAGTTTGGAATCGCAAGCCTGACAAACCAAGGTTTTGAGAGGATTTTTTGGTTGAGGACAGGAGGGATTTATACAGTAGCTCATATAACTTCAATCTATAATATCTAAGTTTTTTTTAACTTTTTTTGCTGTTTTTTGAGTTTTTTTTTAAGCTCAATCGAAGCAAATAGCTCGGTATTTAACTACCTCAAATTAAATCTAACAAAGTAATAGATTGATTTGCCTCAGAAATTTGACTGATTATTTCTGCTGTTTTTTCGTATTTTATTAACTATTCTCAATATAAATTTAAACTTTAAATTTAACTCAAAAGCAACTAAGTAAAATAAGAATACATTATTCCCTCGAAACTTGTTATGTATGATATAAGTGGAGCTAATTTTAATTTGAAGTTGCTAGCAAGCAAAAAAAAGTTAAGCAGTTTTAAGAACAAACAGAGCGATCGAACCGATATTTATGAATTTTACTCTTCTATTTAAAAACGATCGCTTAGAGTAGGGAGCAGGGATAAAGTTAAAATATTCAAGCCGCTCTTAATAAAAGGGAAATAGATAAATAAATGCGCGTCTCTTTAAGTTGGCTGCGGGAATTGGTAAGCATAAGTCAAACTCCCGAAGAATTAGCCCAAACCCTAACCATAGCAGGTTTTGAAGTAGAAGATATCGAGAACTTGCGCTCCCGTGCAGATGGGGTCGTAGTTGGCAAGGTAATCGATTGTCAAGCTCATCCTAATGCAGATAAACTCAGAGTTACTCAGGTGGATGTGGGTGGAGAATCTCCTTTAAATATTGTCTGTGGAGCTGCAAATGTTAAAGCCGATATTTTTGTCCCAGTCGCTACGGTAGGAACTTATTTACCGACGATCGACCTCAAAATTAAACCGACTAAGTTGCGAGGAGTGCGATCGGAGGGTATGATCTGTTCTCTGGCTGAGTTGGGTAAAGAAAAAGAATCCGATGGTATTCATATTTTTGCAGGCGAAAATGTCGAAATAGGTCAAGATGTTCGCCCTCTTTTGGGCCTCGATGATATCATTTTAGATCTAAGTACCACCGCCAATCGTGCCGATGCTTTGAGTATGGTGGGAGTGGCTCGAGAAGTTGCCGCTTTGAGCGGATCTACCATTAAGTTGCCCCCAGTTTCGGAAATATCGATCGCATCTTCTGGCGATTCTTTAAGTTTGAACGTTCTCGATCTCAAAGCTTGTCCAGCTTATACGGCTACGGTAATTGAAGGAATAACTATTGCTCCTTCTCCCGATTGGTTAAAATGGCATTTGGAAGCAGCAGGTGTCCGACCGATTAACAATGTGGTCGACGTTACTAATTATATTTTGCTCGAATGGGGTCAACCTCTCCACGCTTTCGATCGCGAAAAGTTGCATTCGATAACTGGAACGGAATCCTTGACAATTGGCGTAAGATATGCATTAGACGGGGAAAAGTTGAAAACCCTCGACTCTCAAGAAAGAAGTTTAAAAACAGAAAATCTCTTAATAACGGCTAATGACAAACCAGTAGCTTTAGCTGGAGTGATGGGAGGAGAAGAAAGCGAAGTCGATCGAGATACGAAAAATATTGTTTTAGAAGCTGCTTTATTCGATTCGGTGGTGGTGCGGAGATCTTCTCGTACTGTAGGGTTACGCAGCGAGGCTTCTACGCGTTACGAGAGGGGTGTAAACGAAGCGGAATATAATATTGCTCTCGATAGAGCGATCGCCCTGATAACGGAATTGGCTGGGGGTAGTGTTGTGGCTCGAGTAGTTGTTGACGCTCGAGCTAAAGAGTCTTCTCGTAGTTTTCAGTTGCGTTTGGCAAGAGTTCGGGAAATTTTAGGCCCCGTCCAGTTAGAAAAAGGTAGGGGTGAAATTGAAGCTGAAGATGTGGAAAAGATTTTAACTTCTTTGGGTTGTAAATTAGAAAAAATACCGGATAAAAATGATGTTTGGGAAGTAATTCCTCCAGCTTATAGGCATCGAGATTTAGAGCGAGAAATTGACTCGATCGAAGAGATTGCTAGACTTTATGGATACGATCGTTTCTGTGATGAATTGCCGGATAAAACTGAGGCTGGTTATCTTTCGGTTCGCGAACTAATTCAAAGAAAAATTAGAGAAGTTTTGCGTTCTGCCGGACTTACAGAAGTATGTCATTATTCGTTAGTCAAACCCGAAGCGGATGAAATAGTATTAGCTAATCCTTTATTTAGCGAATATTCTGCATTGCGAACCGATCTTATTTCTGAATTGATAAATGCTTTTGAGTACAATCAATCTCAAGGAAATGGGGCTTTAAATGCTTTTGAAATTGGTCGCATTTTTTGGCAGGAAAAAGACGATTTAAAAGAAGCCGATGCCGTTGCAGGAATATTGGGAGGGCAAGTCAATCCGATCGGTCGTTGGACTAGAGGGGGTAAAGCATCGCCCATGACTTGGTATCAAGCAAAAGGTATTTTAGAAAGTGCTTTTTCTGGCTTGGGTTTAGTTGTAGAATATCGAGCCGATCGAGATGATGAAAGGCTTCATCCGGGGCGTACTGCTTCGTTATGGTTGGGTGAAAAACGTTTGGGCATTTTCGGACAGTTACACCCTCAATTAAGACAAGAAAAAGATCTGATCGATGAGGTCTATGTTTTTCAATTAAGTTTCGATATTTTATTAGAAACTCTCGATCGAGAAGAGATCGTAACTCCTCGTTTTCAAGTTTATTCTACCTACCCTGCAGTAGAAAGAGATCTGGCATTTTTTGCCGATATTTCTATTCCCATGCAAGAAATTGAAACAGCAATGAAAAAATCTGGAGGTGCTATCGTTGCAGATGTAGAATTATTTGATGAATATCGCGGTGAAAACGTTCCTGAAGGTCAAAGAAGTTTGGCTTTTAGTTTGTATTATCGAGCTGGCGATCGCACTCTAACCGATAAGGAAATAGAACCAGTTCATCAGAGTATTCGCAATGCTTTGGTTAAGAAATTTAATGTAACTCTTCGCAGTTAATTTGACCTCGATCTAAGCTCGAACTTTTCGGGCTTAGTTTATACTATTTATTGAGATTTGCTTAAGAAAATAAAATTCGATTCTTATTTTTTTAGATATTTTTAAAGTAATTAGTCGTCTAATATACAGTATTTTCAATTGGTTCGGATCGATCGCAAATAGTCTAAAGAAAAACGATCTTACTAACTATATTTTGCTTCAATCTAGCTAGTATGAGGCTTTGAAGTGGTTTTTCGAAAATGACAGATAATATAGAAACGCAAACAACCTTACTCTACGATCGAGCTAAAACAGTAGCAGAACAAGGAAATACAACTGAAGCGATAGAATTGTATCTAGAAGTAGCTGGAGCTTTAGTTAAAGAGAAGCGTCTAGCAGATTTGGTGATGGTTCTTGGCAATTTAGCCAAAGTAGACGAAACTAACACTAAAGCATATTTAGCTCAAGCTACTTGGATAACTTTAGCCCTGGGAATGCCATTTCAAGGTTTAATTACCTTATTTGTTGCTTTATTTCGATTGTTACCTCCCAACGATCGTCTTGTCGCTTTAATGGGTACGACGATTATATATTGTTGTTCGGAATACGAGGAAGATAGCCCCGAATTAGAAAAATATCGGGAACTAGGAATGAGTATATTACAAGTAGCTGCGGTTGCTGAAGGATTTGAAGAAAAAGAATCATTTAAATCTTGGTTTAGCGATCGCCAACTTGACGATGCTGAGTTTTTCTTACCAGAATTAATGGCAGAATTGGAAAATCTGGTTGGGGATACTTGGTTGTTCGATCGCAATACTTTAAATAAATAATTAGTTCTCGATCGCCAAAGATGGGCAATTTTTAAGGATAATTGATTCCCGGTTTAATTAAATAGAAATCGGGATTTGCTCGTTCTATTTTGCTCAATTTAATAACAAGAGGATCGATCGTTAATTATCGAGATCTAATTGTAATTCTTGAGGTAGGATAATCGTAAATTTAGAACCATTTCCTATTTGAGAATCTAGCTCTATTTTTCCTCCAAGTAGCTCAATTTGTCTTGCTACTATTGCCAGTCCCAAACCAGTTCCTCCGGCTTGTTTTTTTCCCCTTTGAGTGCGATAGAAAGGCTCGAAAATTTCTTTTTGTTTCTCTGGAGAAATTCCTATTCCCGTGTCGGAAATAATAATACAGTATTCTTTTGCTGTTAAAGTATTAGATTCAATTTTAATTTGACCTTTTTCGGTGTAGCGAACGGCATTACTCAATAAGTTCATCAAAATTTGTCTTAAAGAAATTGGATCGCAAATTACTTCTTTTGGTGGGTTTGTATAGTTTTTTTCTACTATTAAACCTTTTTCTTCAGCTAAAGGTTCGATTACTTCGATGCAATAATCTATGAAAGGAATTAGTTCGATTTTAGTCGGATTTAGATCGCTGCGATCGCCTTCCCGCTTAGACAATTCTAAACTATCGTTAATTATCTGAAGTAAGATCCGAGAAGATCTTAAGACTCTTTGGATCAGATCGGATATTTTGATTATTCCTCCTTTTGGTACGAACTCTAATTCGTTTTGAGGAATTAATTGTAATAATCCCATAATTGAATTGAGTGGAGTTTTTAATTCGTGAACTAATTCTCCTAATCGATCGCGATTTTCTTTGCAAAGTCGTTCTAATTCTTGATTGTTTAATAACAGTTCTTCTTGTACTTTTTTTGCTTCATTTGATTGTTTTTCAACGTAGGCAGAAAAACACTGACCGATCGCTTCATCTATTACATTATTTATTATAAAAAAAGCACGAGTAGTTTCTTGTGAAGAAATTTGATTTAATTCTGATTCTAATTCTTGACAAATTTCATCTCGAAGAATACGATATTCTCTTGCTATTTCATCGACTCTAAAACCCTGTAACGCTCGATATCTACCGTGATGTAAACTTTCCCTAGCTATTTTCGCATAATCGTCATCTTTTGATTCGGATAAAGCTGTTGCTAAAGCCTCTAGTAAGTTACCGATCGAATTTTCTATTTCTGAATCTGATAAACTTTTAGAACTAGGAATTTTACTATTTTCTCTATTTCTATCTCGCCAGTTTGTGAGGATTGTATCTTTTTTTTTCGCTACAGTTTTAGAGATAGTTTGATACAGGGATATATTTGACATCTCTATCGATTGTTTTAATTTTTCTGTATAATTATAGCGTTTATGGTATAATTGTGGTTCTTATTTTTTTACATAAAGTAAAGAAGATCGCAAATAAAATCTCAATTTATTGACTTTTATTTCTTAATATTAAGAGGGGAAAGATTTAAACTTATAATCAAATTTGAATTATTAAAGTTTCTTAATCTTGAACCCTAGGGTCGATCTATATTAGTTCTAAAAACATAATCTTAGGAATAATTGTCAACTTATTTAGGATTGAAAGTAAGGCGATCGATTAGTTGGATAGGGATTTTAATTAAAACAATAAGTTGCGAGCGATCGGAAATTGTCTAGCTAATAAATTATACAGTTTGACTGTAATATTTTTCCATCCAAAATCGAGACTAGATAAAGCAAGTAAAGTATTAGTAGAATATAATTTCATAAATTGTAAATAAAATAAAATTTGAAGGCTTAAAAAATTGATTCTGATATAATCTCCGACACAATTAAAGGGATTTAGAGATTATGACAAAGTATATTATGTGGGGAAGTTATTGTGAAAATGCGATCGAAAAACGCACCCCTTATCGTCAAGAACATCTAGAGCGACTTAACAAACAAAAAGAAGCAGGAACTTTAATTACGATCGGGCCGACCAAAGATAACACCAAAGTATTTGGGATCTACGAAGCAGAAGATCGAGCAACAATCAAAGAATTAATCGAAGCAGATCCTTACTGGAAAAATGGAATTTGGACTGAATATGAAATAAAAGAGTGGATTCAAGTTTTTTGATAATTAAAAATTAAATCTAAAATTTAAGGGCTAGATTTTAACCTAAAAATGCGAATAAAAGCCGAAAATTTAGCCCATTCTTAAGACTGAGAATTTAAATATCTTAATTACATCTATACTTTAAAAGCTCTGCGAGAAGATCGAGATAATCTGGAACTAAAGCGAACCCAAAAATAAAAAACACTATGACGAAAACAAGAAATTTCGGCGTAATCGGTTTAGCAGTGATGGGAGAAAACCTCGCGCTCAATGTAGAAAGTCGCGGTTTTCCTATTGCAGTATATAACCGTACCAGCTCTAAAACTGAAACATTTATGAAAGAGCGGGCTGAAGGTAAAGACGTAAAAGCAGCATATAGTTTAGAAGAATTCGTTCAAAGCCTCGATCGCCCCCGTCAAATTTTAGTAATGGTAAAAGCTGGCGGCCCTGTAGATAAAGTCATCGAACAATTAAGACCCCTTTTAGATGAAGGCGATATGATTATCGATGGCGGAAACTCTCTTTATGAAGATACCGAAAGACGCACCAAAGATCTCGAGTCTACTGGCTTGGGTTTCGTCGGTATGGGTGTCAGTGGTGGTGAAGAAGGAGCTTTAAACGGCCCTAGTTTGATGCCAGGTGGCACTGAAGCAGCTTATAAAGAATTAGAGCCTATTTTAACTAAAATTGCCGCGCAAGTAGACGACGGCCCTTGCGTGACTTTTGTCGGGCCTCGGGGTGCAGGCCATTACGTGAAAATGGTTCACAACGGCATCGAATACGGCGATATGCAGCTTATTGCCGAAGCTTACGATCTGCTCAAACATGGTGCGGGTTTAAGTAACCAGCAGTTACAAGAAGTATTCACCGAGTGGAACAAAACAGAAGAGTTAAATTCTTTTCTAATTGAAATTACTGCCGATATTTTCACTCAAAAAGACTCCGAAACAAGTTCGGATCTCTTAGACTTAATTCTTGACTCTGCCGGACAAAAAGGTACTGGACGCTGGACTGTAGTGGAAGCTTTACAATTAGGCGTACCTACTCCTACAATATACGCCGCAGTAAACGCTCGCGTTATGTCTTCTTATAAAGAAGAGCGCGTTGCAGCATCTCAAGAGTTAAACGGCCCGACTAAAGGCTTTGATGGGGATGTCGGAACATTTATCAATAAAGTAAGAGACGCTTTATATTGCTCGAAAATGTGTTCCTACGCTCAAGGAATGGCACTTTTAGCTAAAGCATCTCAAGAATTTGACTACAATTTAGATTTAGCAGAAACCGCCCGCATTTGGAAAGGGGGTTGTATCATTCGTGCCGGTTTCTTGGATAAAATCAAATCGGCATATACAGAAAATCCCGATCTCCCCAACTTATTATTAGCTCCAGAATTCAAACAAACTATTCTCGATCGCCAGGAAGCTTGGCGCGAAGTTTTAACAGTAGCTAATACCATCGGTATTGCCGTACCTGCTTTTAGTGCTTCTTTAGACTATTTTGATAGCTATCGTCGCGATCGCTTACCTCAAAACCTCACTCAAGCTCAACGCGACTACTTCGGTGCTCATACCTACGAGCGTACTGACAAACCCAGAGGCGAATTTTTCCACACTGAATGGGCTAGAGCTGAAGAAACCGTTAGCGTATAAACACTAATTGATTCAATTAATGATAAGGTGGGATCGTACCTACCTTATTTTTTTGTAAAAATATAATTGAGCTATTTTTACGAAATCTTGTTTAAAATTAATTTAATTTAGCACATTTTTGTTTATTTATTTATTTATTTAAAAATATGGCAAAAAAAGTTCTCCTGATAATCAATCGTCGATCGCGTCAGGGACAAAAAAACTTTGCCCGAGCGATGGAAGTCTTACACGACTTGGATTTTGAAATTTTAACAGTTCCGGCGAAAAGTTCGAAACACTTAGGTACGATCGTTCGCGATCGCGGCAAAAATGTCGATTTAGTAATTGTTGGCGGTGGGGATGGTACTCTTAATGCTGTAGTCGATAGTCTCGTAGAAATGCAATTACCTCTCGGGATCATTCCTTTAGGTACTGCTAACGATCTTGCTCGCACTTTATCTATTCCCAATACTATACCAGAAGCTTGTCAAGCAATTGCTGACGGTCATCTCAAGCAGATCGATCTCGGTTGGGTTAATGGTAAATATTTTTTTAATGTCGCTAGTATGGGTTTGAGCGTAAAAATTACTCGCAATCTTTCTCGCGAATTTAAGCGTCGTTGGGGGGTTTTTGCTTATGCTTTTACTGCTATTAAAACTATAATTAAAACTCGTCCTTTTAAAGCAGAAATTCGCGCTGAAGGGAAAAGTATTATCGTAAAAACGATTCAAATTGCGATCGGTAACGGTCGTTATTATGGCGGTGGATTGGCTGTTAGCGAAAATGCTTCGATCGACGATCGAAAATTAGATTTGTACAGTCTAGAATTAAAGAACTGGTGGCAAATTTTTTCTTTAATAGGTACTCTAAAATCTGGCAAACATCATCAATTAAATTGGGTGCGAACTCTTGAAACCGATAAAGAAATTGAAATTTATACTAAAAAACCTCGCACTATTAATACTGATGGCGAGTTAACTGTTTCTACTCCGGCTACTTTTCGCGTCATTCCTCGCGCTCTTGAGGTGTTTATTCCTGCTGCTGAAAAAGCATAAAAATATCGGACGTTTCAATCCTTATTTATCGGTCTGGTTTGAGATTGCTAGGAATTTTTCAGAGCGATCGCATTTCGTCTCCTAGAATTGCAATATCACCAAAAAATAGCAGAATAACAAGCTTATTCTTCTCCTTCACTTTTGCCAACTTTGCTAGCAGCACCCAGAGACATTAAATGATTTCTATATATACTATCGAACTGATAAAGATAGGCGATCGTTACTAAACGAACTAAATTAGGGATGGTAAACCAACCGAGAATTATATCCCACCATGCTAATAAATCGTGCATCAAATAAAATTCCGAATCGATCGCGTTGGGATTTAAAATTATACTAACCAGCACGACCATAAAATTCGATAAATAAATTCCTAACCAGCCATACAAACCTTCCCACCAGCTAATTAAACCCGGGAAAATTCCTTCTGCTTTACCCATTTCTGGGGTAGTAACATTGGGAAAGAAACGATCCAAAACTATATTTAACCAATGATGAGCGATCGCAATTACTATTATTGGCGACAATAAAGTAACAAGATACAAAATTAACTTTAAGTTTGGCGGCAAAACAATTAATAATCCTTCAAAAGGAAAAATATTCCTCAAGAAAAAATTGATTCCTTCTAGTAATATAATTAACAAAACCGCACTCATTAACGCGTTGGGATTGGGTATCCATGCCGGCCAGTTTTTAAAATTTTGCATTTTTCGATCTCGATTGTCTTTTACAGCTTATTTTAGCACTCGATCGAGTTAAAGTTGTTTAAGAAATAAAATTTTCAGCTCCTTCGATCGACTCTCTATAGTTAATCTCCAAATAATTTCCAAAACTCCTTCCCTCTACTTCCCTTCACCTCCCTTTCGCTCCGGCGAAATCTTATCTTATGAAAAAAAAATTGTCATCAATATAGCAAATAACTATACTTAATAATTCCTATTCTGGCCTTCTACTTAAACCGACTCAACCTGCAAGTGTAAAAATATTAAACAGAAACGGTATTAGCAACGATTTTCACTTATTTTTCTATAAAAGTCGCTCGGCTCTGAAATTATACCAATTCGCAAAAATAGCTAGATATATAGCGATTTATTTAATATTAAAAGAAGTCACTAAAAATTTGGCGATTTCCCACTTCTGAGATAGTGACTTTTGAGTCGATCGGTTCTCAACTAAGTCTCTTGTTGCTTTTGAGAAAAGATATTAGATTCGATCTCCAATCTGATTTTTTATCGAGAAAAGTGATTTAGTTCAATATACAATAGGATAACAATTACACAGGTATTATCGAAAATTAGCTACAATTAAACTCCTAATAATCCGAATAAATACGGTTTATTATATTGACAACATAAAGATTAGCCGAGCAATTCCTCGAACGTAAACTTTTGATATTTTTCGATGCCTGAGTGTCAAGTATCTGAAATTCATGTAAAATCTGGATAAAATCTAAGTAAAAAACGTTTTGAGATCGCTGAAATTACTTGAAGAAAAACTTACAATTACACCAGCAACCATAAAAATCGCAAGTTTATAAATAAATAATTAATTAAAAATATAGTTATATCTTCGATCGAATCGAAACAGGCAACAAAAAAGGTGGGGGAAATAGAGATCGTGTCAAACAGAATACTAAACGAACGATACAAGTTGATTAAGCCATTAGGGAGAGGTTCGTTCGGAAAAACCTATCTAGCAGAAGATTTGCTGAGAACGGGAAAACCTAAATGCGTTGTCAAAAAACTACAGCCTACAGTAACTAAAAACAATATACTCAAAGTCGCCTCCCGTTTATTTCAAACAGAAACCGCAACCCTGCAAAAATTAGGCAATCACGATCGAATTCCCCAACTTATAGATAGCTTCGAACAAGAAAATAAATTTTATTTAGTACAACAGTATATCAAAGGTAATACCCTTCAACAAGAGTTAAACTCGCAAAAAATTTGGTCGGAAGCCAAAGTAATCCAACTACTTCAAGAAATTCTCAACATAATCCAATACATTCACGATCGCGGGGTCATACATCGAGATATTAAACCAGCAAATCTAATTCGCCGTCAAGAAGATAGTTGTATAGTATTAGTAGATTTTGGCTCTGTAAAAGAAGTAATTCTAGCACAAACCCAAGTAATTGCCAGCTCTACAGTCGCGATCGGCACTAAAGGATATATGCCTACAGAGCAAGCTAGAGGTAAACCTCGCTTTAGTAGCGATATCTACGCTCTCGGTATAATTGCGATCCAAGCTTTAACCGGAGTTCATCCAATGGAGTTTGAAGAAGAAGAAAATGGCGAAATAATTTGGCAACACCAAGCTAATGTCAGCCCGCAACTGGCGAAGATCGTCTCAAGTATGACTCGCTACCATTGTAAAGATCGCTATCGATCGGCTCGAGAAGTATTACTGGCACTAAAATCCCTCGATCCTCATTCGGTATTAACTTCAACAAACAAAAATTTCGCCCGATCGACTTCATCTCCTTCACTTCCAACCGTCAATTCAACAATTACCCCCCCAAATTCGTTCTTAAAAAAATTTCAATTTCCTAGATCGATCGTTGCAATGACCTTATTGGGATTTGTAGCTACAAGTTGTACTTATTTATTACAAAATCTCGATCGTCGCAATCCTAGCGAGAAGATTCTCAATAGAATCGAATTAGAATATCAAACAGAAAAATACGATTTATGTCTTCGAGATGCTAGTTCTAAAGAAACTGAATTAGCCGGAGTTTCTCCCCAAAAAATTGATGAGTTATTAGCTCTTTGTCGTTTGGGTCTGGCTAAAGTAGCAGCAAAAAATTCAGATTTTAAACAAGCTCTTCAAATAGCCAGAGAAATACCCGAAGATAATATCTATTACGATCTAGCTCTGCCAAAAATAGATCTCTGGTCGCAACAACTTCTTTTTGAAATGACTTCTATGTATGGAGAAAGAGGACAATTAGAGGAAATTATCGCAATCGTTTCTTTAATTCCTGATACTACTCCGGTCAAGCAACAAGCAAATGCAAGATTGAAAAAATGGCAGCAAGAAATTAAGATCGCTCAAAATTTGTTAGCAAACGCTCAACAAGCGATCGCAGCACAACAATGGCAAGTCGCTCAAACTTTAGCAGGAGAAGTAAAAGAAATTAGTCATTCTCGCTATTGGAACGAACGAGCCGATCTCATAATTCTTCAAGCTCAAAATCAACTAGAAATAGCAGAAAGTAATAATAGCGAATTATTAAAATCAATTAATAGCTGTTTGCCCGGTTTAAATTGCGGAAAAATTAAGTAAAGTTATTTTGCTTCTTTGCTATAAATTTGAGTTATTTTTTTAATTGGTTTTAATGATTGATTGGCTCGATAGTTCGAGGGAAATAACGCGTTTTTACCGATCTATTAACCATTTTTATAGTCCACGATCGAAAATTTACCGATCTAAATTTTCAGTAATTTGACCGATGTTTTTATTTTCTAAATCGAACCATAATGATCGTAACTGCAAATGATAATATAGGTGCTTTAAAAAATGGAAAATATAGATGGTTTTTATCAATTACTTAATTGGACTATTGCAGCTCTTTTGATTCCCGTACTTATTGCTTTGTTTTATCACTTAAATCATTTTGTTCATGGTGTTTTTTAATCGAGAGTTTTTGGTAAAAATATAGCTTGTTTTTCGGCAAGCTAATCATTTTTAAAACTCCGGCTTAAATTGGTTTAAATAATTAGATTTGCTTATTTTTTAAGTGGAAATTAATCCCCCGATCTCGATCGGGGGATTAATCTTATGCCGCCGTTACGAACAGGGTTTTTATTTTCTCTGCAAGGGATTTTTGCGAGACTAATTTAGCTATGCGATCGACTTCTTTTCCTTCTTTAAAGAATAATAAAGTCGGTAGTGCTTCTACTCGATATCGAGACGCAAGATCCTCAAAGTCATCGACATTGAGTTTGCCTATTTTTACAATACCAGCAAATTCCGCTGCAACATCGGCGATAATCGGATTCATTACTCGACAAGGCCCGCACCATGGTGCAAAAAAGTCAACAACTACGGGCATATCGCTTTCAATCACTTCAGCTTCAAAGTTATCGGCGGTAATGGTGATATATTTTTTGTTGTCTGTCATGTTTTTTTCTTTTTTTGTGGTTAATAATTTAGTTTGTACTAGAGTTCTCCGATTTTGGCGACAATTTTGTCTTTAAATGACAGTCTTTTTTTTGAATGTACGTTCCAATTTAAATTAAAAAAATTAATTTAGAACTGAAAGACTAACTCGGGCAATATCTGCGAGTATTTGCGGATCGGGATTTACTTTAGAAAATACTCGTAAACCTTGTAAGCTGGAGGTAAGAAAGCTAGCTAAGGCTTGAATATCGCGATCGCCAGATATTTCTCCTTTTTGTTTGGCTTTGGTTAAAGCCTTCTTAAAGGCATTTTCTAAACAAGTGAGGTTATGAGCGATCCTTTTTGTTGTTTCGGGATCGTGAGGACATAATTCTACCGCAGTATTAGTTAAAAAACAGCCTTTGCGATCTCGATCGGCTACCGCACGAGCGACAATACCCTCAAAACAGTCGATAATAGTCTTAATGCCCGCATCATCCGCTTCTAAAGCAAGAATCAATTTTTTTACTATGGTTCGATCGTAATGGGAAATCGCTTGTTGAAATAGAGATCTTTTATCGCCAAAAGTATCGTACAAACTTCCTCGATTGATACCCATAGTATCTACCAGTCTCTGGATCGACGTACCTTCATAACCATAACGCCAAAAGGCGATCGTGGCTTTTTCTAGTGCCTCTTCTTTATTAAACTCCTTATGTCTGGCCATCCTTACTAAATTGATTCTATAATTACTATAGCAAATTTTAGAATTTACATTCTAAATAAATTTTAACGTTCGAATCTCAACAGCCGTTTCTAGCAACAACAACAAAAAGCTCGAGACCTTATCTCCAGTAGTTTTAGGTAAGTAACCTCACCGCACTAAAGCCCGAGAGATCCGATCGACTTTGAATTTACCTTTAAACGATCGGCCTATTTGACTAGAAAAAGATTGTTACGTATATTAAGGTAGAATTAAGTATAATGAAAAGATATTAAATTTTAGGTGAAGATATATTAGTTTTACCCGATCTACCGATTAATTTTAAAAAAAAAGCTTAATTCAGGGGATATAAATTTAAATTAGCCAATATTTAAGTCACGATAAAATAAACCTTTTAAAAATGAATGAGGACAGAAAAAATATCGCCAAACAATTAAATTCTCTGAGTTTGGAGAGGTTCACGGGGAGGGTGGATATCAGATCGGTTAACGACCTGAGCTGGAATATATTTTTGCGTTTGGGCAGAATAGTGTGGGCTAAAGGAGGGGAACATCCGAACAGATCTTGGCAGAGATATTTTAATAAAAATTGCCCTCAAATAGATTTAAAAAATATCGACATCGCGAGCGCGGAAAAATTTGAATGTGTTAACTATCAAGCTTTAATAGAATTATTCGATCGAAAAGAAATAAATAAAGAGCAATTAAAAGCAATTATTAAAAGTAATATCGAAGATATTATTTTCGATTTAATTCAAGAAGAAGCCGGAGAAAGAATATATTGCGAAATTCAACCAGAATACGAATCGCCATTATTAGAATCGGCATTAAAAATCTCATTTGCTTTAGTAGAGATCGAAGAAACAACAGCAAGAGCAGAACAGAAATGGCGGCTGTGGCAAGAACATAGTTTAGGGTTTTACAACCCAAATGCAGCCCCAAAGATGAAAAATCAAGCAGAACTGCAATCGGAAGTATCAGAAGCAGTTTATCAGAATTTTGTCAGATTATTTAACGGCAATAATACGCTGCGAGATTTAGCATACTTAATGGATATAGATGTTAATAGAATCAGTTTTTCTTTGTTGCCCTATATCGAGAAAGGATTGTTAGACTTAGAAGAAATAGAAGATATCCAAACACCGATAACAATTGGCAAGCAAACAAGCAAAGGATTAAATAAAAAAGCCAGAGCCAAAAAAGATCGCTACAGACAAAAAATAATTTGTATCGATGACAGTCCCCAAGTTTGCTATCTAATGAAACAAATTGTATCCAGAGCGGGGTACGATTTTGCAGAAATTAACGAACCTTTATATGCCATACCAAAACTAATAGAAGATAAACCGGATTTAATATTTTTGGATTTAGGAATGCCGATCGTAAACGGTTACGAGATGTGTTCTCAAATTAAAAGAATTTCTCACTTAAAAGAGTTGCCGATTATCATATTAACCAGTCAAGATACGATCGTAGACAGAATGAGAGCAAAAATAGTTGGAGCAACAGATTTTATCTCCAAGCCGATCGAAGAAGTGAAAATAATGAACGCAGTAAATAGATATTTATTGCTCGAGAAGAAAAAACGCTCGAAAAAATTGAAAATAAACGGGGCAGATAAAAAATTGACAAAAAGGTTTACAACCTAAACCAAAGCAAACTTATAATAAACCGGCGTAAGGCGCGATAAAATAGACATAAGATAACGTAAAGTTTGAAACTATAATCGCCAACGTTCGCATTATGAAAAGTGCCTTTCTCGATCGCCTTAATAGCCCAGAACGTCCCGTGATAGTATTTGATGGGGCGATGGGAACGTCATTACAAACCCAAAATTTAACAGCGCGAGAATTTGGGGGAGAAGAATACGAAGGCTGTAACGAGTACCTGGTACACTCGTGTCCAGAAGCAGTCGAGAAAGTACATCGCAGCTTTTTAGAAGCAGGTGCGGACGTAATCGAAACCGATACCTTTGGGGGAACTTCAGTAGTTTTAGCAGAATACGACCTCGCAAATAAAGCTTATTACCTCAATAAAACCGCCGCAGAAATAGCCAAAACCGTCGCTTTAGAATATTGCAGTCCCGAAAAACCCCGTTTTGTGGCCGGATCGATGGGGCCGGGAACGAAATTACCAACCCTAGGACATATTGACTTCGATCGCCTCAGAGATGCTTATCGCGAACAAGCAGAAGGTTTATATGACGGTGGAGTAGATCTATTACTAGTCGAAACCTGTCAAGACGTACTGCAAATAAAAGCAGCCTTAAACGCGATCGAAGAAGTATTCAGACAAAAAGGCAACAGACTCCCTCTGATGGTATCGATTACCATGGAACAACAGGGCACAATGTTAGTCGGGACGGAAATAGACGCAGCATTAGCAATTTTAGAACCATATCAAATCGATATTTTAGGTCTAAATTGCGCCACCGGGCCCGATTTAATGAAATCCCATATAAAATATTTAAGCGAACATTCTCCTTTTATAATTTCTTGCATCCCCAATGCTGGTTTGCCGGAAAATGTCGGCGGAGTCGCACACTACAAACTAACGCCGATCGAGTTAAAAATGGCTTTAATGCACTTTATCGAAGATTTAGGAGTGCAAGTAATTGGCGGTTGTTGCGGTACTCGACCCGATCATATCGCCCAACTAGCAGAAATTACCAAAGAATTAACCCCGAAAAAGAGAGATCCTCATTACGAACCTTCCGCAGCATCAGTATATATTACTCAGCCCTACATTCAAGATAATTCTTTTTTGATCGTCGGCGAAAGGTTAAATGCAAGCGGATCGAAAAAATGTCGGACACTATTAAACGATGAAGACTGGGATGGTTTAATATCTTTAGCACGGAATCAAATAAAAGAAGGGGCGCACGTTTTAGATGTTAACGTAGACTACGTCGGTAGGGATGGCGAACGAGATATGCACGAATTAGCATCTCGTTTGGTCAATAACGTTACTTTACCCCTGATGTTAGACTCCACCGAGTGGACGAAAATGGAAGCGGGTTTGAAAGTAGCGGGGGGTAAATGTATCCTCAACTCGACTAACTACGAAGACGGTGAAGAAAGGTTTTTTCAAGTTTTAGATCTGGCGAAAAAATACGGTGCGGCAGTAGTAGTCGGTACGATCGATGAAGATGGTATGGGTCGAACTGCCGCCAAAAAATTTGAAATTGCCAAAAGAGCTTACAATGATGCTATAGAATACGGCATTCCCGCACACGAAATATTTTTCGATCCTCTCGCTTTGCCAATATCTACCGGGATCGAAGAAGATCGCGAAAATGGTAAAGCAACTGTCGAAGCGATCGATCGCATTAGAAAAGAATTACCCGGATGTCACATTTTATTAGGAGTTTCTAACGTATCTTTCGGTTTGAACCCAGCAGCCCGTCAAGTACTTAATTCGGTATTTTTACACGAAGCAATGGCTGTCGGTTTAGATGCTGCGATCGTCAGTGCTAATAAAATATTACCCCTAGCAAAAATAGAAAAAGCACAGCAAAAAGTTTGTCAAGATTTAATCTTCGATCGCCGCGAATTCGATGGCGATATTTGTACTTACGATCCGCTAACTAAATTAACCGACTTATTTGCCGGGAAAAAGAGCAAGAAAAAAGAAGCGATCGCCAAAGATCTGCCGATCGACGAACGTTTAAAAGCCCATATAATCGACGGGGAAAGAATTGGTTTAGAAGAAGCTTTGGAAACTGCATTAAAAGAATATCCGCCTCTACAAATTATTAATACCTTCTTGTTAGATGGCATGAAAGTAGTCGGCGAATTATTTGGATCTGGACAAATGCAATTACCTTTTGTCTTGCAGTCAGCCCAAACCATGAAAGCAGCAGTAGCCTATTTAGAACCTTTCATGGAAAAAGACGAAAATAGCAGTAGTGCCAAAGGAACTGTAGTCATAGCAACCGTTAAAGGTGACGTTCACGATATCGGCAAAAATTTAGTCGATATTATCCTTTCAAATAACGGTTATAAAGTAGTTAATTTGGGGATCAAACAACCAGTAGAAAATATCATTGAAGCATATCAAGAACATAATGCAGACTGCATTGCTATGAGCGGATTACTGGTTAAATCGACGGCATTCATGAAAGATAACTTGCAAGTATTTAACGAAAAAGGTATTACAGTTCCGGTGATTTTAGGTGGAGCGGCATTAACGCCAAAATTTGTAAATAAAGACTGTCAAGCTGCTTATCAAGGTAAGGTGATTTACGGTAAAGATGCTTTTGCAGATCTCCATTTTATGGATAAGTTAATGCCAGCTAAAAAAGCTGAAAAATGGGATAATTTTAAAGGCTTTTTAGACGAATATATAGAAACGGAAAATAATAATAACGGCAAAGAAATCAAAGCAGAATATCAACTGAATCCCGACGTGGTTTTTGGAGATGGAGAGGTAGAAAAAGAACCGAAAATACTAGAAATAGATACCAGAAGATCCGAAGCTGTCAGTTTAGATATCGATCGCCCCACACCACCATTTTGGGGTACTAAAATAATCAAACCAGAAGCAATAGATTTAGATAAAATATTCTGGTATTTAGACTTGCAAGCCTTAATCGCAGGTCAGTGGCAATTCCGCAAACCAAAACAACAATCTAAAGAAGAATATCGAGAGTTTTTAAAAGAAAAAGCCCTGCCAGTATTAGAAGATTGGAAGCAAAAAATAAAAGCCGAAAATTTGCTCCATCCTACAGTAATTTACGGTTATTTTCCAGTACAAGCAGAAGGCAACTCACTACATATTTACGATCCAGAAGCCATAAAAGCAGGAAAAGAAATTAGTACATTAGAACCAGTAGTGACTTATAATTTTCCCAGACAAAAATCCGGCCGTCGTCTTTGTATTGCCGACTTTTTTGCCACTAAAGAATCTGGGATCGTCGATGTATTTCCGATGCAAGCAGTTACAGTCGGAGAAATAGCCACAGAATACGCTAAAAAGCTTTTTGACGGCGATCGCTATACTGACTACCTCTACTATCATGGTATGGCGGTACAAACCGCAGAAGCACTAGCAGAATGGACGCACGCTTTAATTCGTCGCGAGTTGGGTTTTGCAAATGAAGAACCGGATAATGTCAAAGCAGTATTGCAACAAAAACATCGCGGATCTCGTTACAGTTTCGGCTATCCTGCTTGTCCCAACATCCCTGACCAATACAAGCAACTAGAATTGTTAGGATGCGATCGCATTAACCTTTATATGGACGAAAGCGAACAACTCTATCCCGAACAGTCTACCACCGCATTTATTACCTATCATCCCGTTTCTAAGTATTTTAGTGCCTAATTTGAGGTCAGGAGCGACTAATAAACAACTTTTGAGTTCCTACCGAGATCTCATTTAAGCAACTTTTTGCCATTTTTTATTGAGACGGTAGCCCAAACCATACACAGTTTCAATTAAATCTTTGAAAGCACCCGCTCGTTTCAATTTTTGACGCAGTCGTTTAACATGAGATTTAATTGCGTCTTGTTGTGGGTATTCTTCGAAAGACCATAAATTGTCTCTAATTACGCAAGGACTTAAGACTCTAGTTCCGTTACGCATAAATAATTCTAACAAGCGATATTCTTTAGGGGTAAGTTTGAGCGGTCTCTGAGAATAAGTTACTTCACAACTACTCGGATCTATTTTTAAATCTCCCCATTCCATGATCGGGTTGAGATTGATTTGTCCTCGACGCAATAAAGCTCGAGTCCGCGCTAACAATTCTTCTATGCTGTAAGGTTTAATGATATAGTCGTCCGCACCAGCATCCAAACTTTGAATTCCATAATCGATATTATTCTCATCGATCAGCATTAAGATTGGTATTTGATAGCCGCACAATCTTATTTTACTGACTAAGTCGATCCCGTCTTGCGCTGTAGATTGACCTTTAATTATTAATAAATCATAAGTATAAGTCTCTATTAAATCCCAACCTATTTCTGGTTCGGTAGCTACATCTACAACGTAATAGCGTTCGGTTAAAGCTTTTTTTAGCCATTGGGTAATAAAGCGGTTGTTATCGATTAATAGAATTTTCATGGTTCTTATATTGTGATTTTTTATAAAATTTTTGACTGGCAAAAACTTACGTTTGTTTCTTCTCGTTCACTTTTTTTAACGTTCAGTCAATTACTTTCACAAACCATGTTACCGATCGCTCGAAAATAAATGTTGTGACCTCTCTCTCATTTTAGATGTGATTTAATCTCGAGCGAATTATCGCTAAATTCTTAAATTAAAATATAATTAATTTTTAGTCGATCTTACCTAAGTAATATTAACCGATCGACTGACTTTCTTAGAAATAAAACCATCTTAATACTGAAAAAATGAAAGAAAATACTAATCAGTTTGTTTTTTTTTGTAAAATTATCTAATAATTAAGTTTTCTTACAAAAACGAAGGCTAGTAAAGTTATTTTGCAAAAATGAGAAATTTGGGATTTCAAAAGAGCAATTTTTTAATTAATAAGAAAATAATCAAAAAAAATCGAAAATCAAATCTTCTTTAAGTTGATTTCTAAAGTTGGATTGGGAACTTTATTATTAAAGAGAAAAATAATAAAATAGCTTCAAAAAATGAATTCACCAGAAAACAACGAAAAAGATCTCCAACGTCGCGAAAAAGAACTCAGAGAAAGAGAAAACTCGATCCGACTGCGGGAAATAGAAGCAGAGATCGATCGCAGCGATCGCGCCAAAACAACCGAAGCAGAAATTATTCGCAGCCAGCAACCAAAGCAGTCTAAAATTAAACCGAAAGGCTGGGGTAGAAAATTAATTAAGTTTGCCAAATTTTCTGGATTTGTAATTTTTATCGTAATTTTGGTCAGAATAGGTGTTTGGTTGGCAACAATAGCGACGATCGCGGCGATCGCTTGGGTGGGATACAAACTATTTCTCGAAGAAGATAAGAAGAAGAAAAAATAAGCAAAGACTAAAAGACAAACGAGAGAGTGTTTTCACAATTCTGCATAAAATAAGAGAGTAACTGCAATTTTTAGCTGAAAGACTCAGAAAAAATTTAATCTCTCTCCCAATCGATCGCCGTTAACCAATATTTAACAATTATGAACGATTCTTTTATTCAAGACTTAGAAAGAGTATCGAAGGAACGATCGCACATCGCAGCAACTCTCAAAAATATAGCTCAAACCCTCACAGAAGCGGAGTTAATGGGAGAAAATGCATCCGGTAAACTAGGTCTAGAAAAAGAAATAGATCGTCTTTCCCAACAAGGGGAAAATCTGGCTAAAGGGGTATTCAAACTCCTAGTAATGGGCGATATGAAGCGCGGTAAAAGTACTTTAGTTAACGCATTAGTAGGCGATCGACTCTTACCTACCGACGTAACCCCTTGTACTGCTATCCTGACGATACTAAAATATGGCAGCCAAGCTCGAGCGACTCTCTACTTTAATGACGATCGCGCTCCCCAACAAATTAGCTTTGCAGAATTTCAACGGGACTATACTATAGATCCAGATCGGGCCGAACAACTCGAAGCAACCCAAGAATTAGCTTTTCCCGATGTCGATCGGGCCGAGATCGAATATCCTTTAGATTTGTTAAAAGGGGGTATTGAAATTGTCGATACTCCAGGACTAAACGACACTGAAGCCAGAAATAGATTAGTATTCGAGTATATTAATAAATGTCATGCGATTCTCTTCGTTCTCAGCGCGACACAAATATATACCCAAGAAGAACGTCGCTACCTCAATAATTATCTCAAGGATCGCGGTGTAGAAATATTCTTTTTAGTAAATGGTTGGGATAAAATTCGCAGCGGGTTAGTCGATCCAGAAAATAGCGCAGAATTAACCGCAGCAGAAGGTAAAATCAGACAAGTAATGCGATCGAACCTAGCTCAATATACCGAATTATACGAGGAGCGAGTTTTTGAAGTTTCTGCACTAGAAGCATTGCGACTCCAGAAAAAATCGCCAGAAGCTATTAAAGAAACTGGTTTTGGTAAGTTTTTAGACAGTCTCGATCGCTTTTTAACTCTCGATCGCGCTCAATTAGAATATCAACAAGCTACCCTAGTGGCACAAAGGGCTTACAATCGCGTTTACGAAGCAGTAGAAAGACGCATCCCCCTACTGGGAAAAGATAAAGAGGAATTAAAAGATAAAATTGCTTCTTTGCAAACACAATTCGACCAATTAGCAGAAATCAGGGATCGATTTAAAGAATTAATTGCTAGAATTAGCGATCGCTACGCTAAAGAAATTTCTGACGATTTTACAGAGTATATTCTAGGCTTAGATAAAACTTTTGAAAAAGATTTTCCCGAATCTCAAGTAAATCTGGAATTTTTTGATTTTATTAAACGAGATAAACGGGAAGAATTTTATACAGCTTTCGAGCGATCTTTCGAACGTTATATTAACGATCGCCTTGCCAATTGGGAATTAAATGCTAAAGATAAATTAGCTGAAGCTTTCGAGCAATTAAATGAAAAAAGTGAAGAGTATAAAATAGCTTACGATAAAGTAGTTGATGTGATTAATGAGAAATTGCTCGGCTACAGATTTTATGCAATTGGCAACGAATATAAAGGCGATCGCTTCTCTCCTTGGTTCGATCGGATCGAAGATTTATTTGCTGGAATGCCAGATAATATTAATAAATCTGTAAGGCCTTTTAACGGTTTCGTTCGCAGCGTTTTAGTTACGGTTTGTGCGGCTATTATCGTTAATTTTATTGGCTTATTATTTAGCCTCAATGTTATCGGCGTTATCGTTGCCGGATTTAGTATTACCGCTTTGCAAGCCGAATTCGTTCGCAGACAATTTATCGATCGAACCAAAGAAGAATTTACTAAGTATTTACCTACTATTGCTAAAGAACAATCCCCCGCGATCTCTCAAGCTATAAAACGCTGTTTTGAAGAATACGAAGCCATAATTATCGATCGAGTCGATAGCGATATTTCTGCTCGTCAAACAGAATTAAATAATTTATTGGAACAAAAAGAAGCCGGAGAAATCGATCGAGAAACTGAAATAAAAAGGTTAAAAGAATTACAAAAAAATCTCAGCGATCGATTAGAAGAAATCAAATCTATAGCTTCCTAAAACTTACAACCTGTGCTAAAAAGGTGTTAATTAAGGAATAAAATTAATTATGAGTTATACCGCAGAACAAGATCGGTTACTAAAAGATTTAGAAAGAGTAAGTCGGGTGCGATCGGAGTTTGCAGAACGATTGAATAACATCGCTCAAACTCTACAAGAAAGTGAATTAGAATCGGAACAAAAATCTGGCAAACTGAGTCTAGAAACTGATATTACAGACCTCAATCTTGCTAGCAAAAATTTACGTCAAGGCGTATTTAGATTGATGATATTAGGAGATTTAAAGCGAGGTAAAAGCACTTTACTCAATGCTTTAATCGGTGAGAAATTATTACCCAGCGATGTCAATCCTTGTACCGCTTTAATCACAGTTTTACGCTACGGAAATAATAAAAAAGTTACCGTTTATTTTAAAGACGGTCAACCCCCAGAACAATTAGATTTCGATACTTTTAAAGAGAAATATACTATCGATTCTGACGAAGCAAAAAGACTGCAACAAAACGAAAGATTGGCTTTTCCAAATGTAGAATACGCTTTAGTAGAATATCCTTTACCGATATTAGAAAAAGGCATCGAAATAATCGATAGTCCCGGTTTGAACGATACCGAAGCTAGAAATAAATTAGCTTTGAACTATCTTAATAACTGTCACGCAATTTTATTCGTTTTTCGAGCCATTCAACCCTGTACTTTAGAAGAACGTCGCTATCTCGAAAATTATATTAAAGATCGCAACTTAACAGTATTCTTTTTAGTTAATGCTTGGGACGAAATTAATAAAGAATTAATCGATCCAGAAAACGAAGAAGAACTAGCAAAAGCAGAAACAAAAATCCGCACAGTTTTTCGCACTAATTTAAGCGAATATACTAAAGCAAACGGCATAGATATCTACGAAGAAAGAGTATTTGAAGTATCTTCTTTACAAGCTTTGAGAAAGCGATTGAAAGATCCCGAAGATAATTTAGAAGGAACGGGTTTTCCTGAATTTACTAGCTCTTTAAATAAATTCTTAACCCAAGAAAGCACCTTAACTCAAATGCGACAAGCGCGATCTTTAGCCAAAACAGCCTATAAAAGAACCCACGAAGCGATCGAACGACGCAGATCTTTAATAGATCGCAATGTCGGCGAATTAAAAGAAAATATCGACTCCGTCAAACCAGAATTCGATCGCTTAAAAGAAATCCGCGATCGCTTCAGAGAAGAAATTAGAAAAACAGGCGATCGAGCCGCTAAAAAAGTTGCTAATTCTTATCGCGATTATATTCTCAATCTTGGCAATACTTTCGAGACAGATTTTGTAAAATATCAGCCCAATTTAGGTTATTTAGACTTTTTGATCGCCGGAAAAAGAGAAGAATTTAATACCGCTTTCAAGCAAGGATTTGAAAGGTATATTAACGAAAAAATATCCACTTGGGAACTAACAGCAGAAAAAGAAATCCAAAAAGCTTTTCAAGAATTAGCCAAAAGTGCCGCAGATTACGGCAATATTTACGATCGCATTGTCGACGAAATTGATGAGAAATTAATCGGCAAAAAAATAGACTTTAAAAATTATATTGAAGGCGAAGAAAATAGCCCCGGATGGTCGAAATGGGCCATGGGATTCTTCTCTTTAGCAACAGGAAACGTCGCCGGAGTAGCCCTAGCAGCAAGCGGTTTCGATTGGAAAGATATATTAGTAAATTGGTTAGCAGTATTGGGAATTGGCAGCTTTTTAGTAATATTTGCTTCGCCGATCTTAATTTTTAATCCGATCGGTATTGCTATAACAAGTTTGGGAATAGGAGCTTTACAAGCACAAGAAGCCCGCAATAAATTTTTAAAAGCAGCCAAAAAAGAATTTACCAAAGCATTACCTAAAATAGCAGAATCGCAACACGAATCAATTTATCAAACAGTAGCAGAATGTTTCGATCGCTACGAAAATGAAGTAATCGATCGGATCGATAAAGATATTAAAGCCCGTCAAGGAGAATTAGATAACCTCTTAGAACAAAAAGAAGCCACAGAAATCGATCGCGATCGAGAATTAAAACGCTTGCAAGATTTAGACTCCAAATTATTAGCTCAATGCAATAAAATAGAGTCCGCTTACGAGTATTTAATCTTTGCAGCAGTTTAACAGCAGAAGTCAGAAGTGAGGGACTGGGTTAAGAGGGAGATTTTTAAGTATTTTCTCTCTCCCCATACTTTTAAAAACTTACTCAAAAGGCTTCTGAGAACTAACAGAAACGATCGACTCGACTGCAGTAGAATTTAAAGGCTTGCAGAAAAAATAGCCTTGAGCTTGTTGGCATCCAAAAGACCTAAGTTGAACCAACTGTTCGGCCCGATCGACACCCAGGGCGATCGCATTTTTTCCCAAACAACGAGTCACAGCAATCAAAGTGCGAACTATATCCCGCTTTTTTCGATCTAAATCCATGTTACTAATAAAAGAGCGGGAAATTTTTAACGAATCGATCGGAAAACGATGCAAATAACTCAAAGATGAATGACCCGCACCAAAACGATCTATACTTAGTTTGATTTGTCTTTGCTTAATTTCTCTTAAGATAGCTAAATTTGTTTCTATATCATCTAAAAGATGAGTTTCAGGAATTTCTAGTTGAAGGTACTGAGGATCGAGATCGCTAGCTTCAAGAATAAGATCGAGGCGATCGATAAAATTATTTCCTCTAATTTGTTGGCCCGTTAAATTGACACAGATCGAGACATTTTCTAAACTATCAAAGCGTTTTTGCCAAATACTCAACTGAGAGCAAGCCCTAGCCAGCATCCATTGACCGATAGGCAAAATTAAATCGCTCCCTTCGGCAATAGTAATAAAATTGCTCGGAGAAATCAAACCGCGATCGGGATGTTGCCAGCGCAATAAAGCCTCAAAAGCAATTAACTTGTTATTAGTTAAACTAATAATCGGTTGATAATAAAGTAAAAATTCCTGGCGATCGAAAGCCAATTGCAATTCACTTTCTAAAGATAGCTCGTAGCGATCTTGAAAAGACATCTGCGGCTCAAAAACTTTATAACTCCCACGAGCGTTTTGTTTGGCATCTTTAGTAGCAATATCCCCATCTCGCAATAATTCAGAAGCAGAGTGATAATTGCTAGAACTCATGACAACGCCGATACTAGCACCGATCGAGATTTGATGACCTTCGATATCGAAAGGGTATTTTAAAGCTGTTTCAATGCGATCTACCTTTTCTGTAGCTTCAGTTACTCGATCGATCCCCTCTAAAAATACCATAAAGCGATCGCCACCCCAACGAGCCAGAGCATCGTTAGCCCGCAGACATTCCTTGAGTACCTTGGTAACGGCAATTAAAAGCCGATCGGCGATCGACTTTCCCAAAGTATTCTCGATCCTGCTAAAATCATCGAGATCGATCGATAAAACAGCAAAAGAATAATTCCCAGTATCTTCGATCCGTTTGATAGCCAAAGATAAAAAATCGACAAACAAAGTCCGATTCGGCAAACCGGTTAAACTATCGTAAAACTGGTAATTAATTAATCTTTTTTCCCCTAGCTTGCGATCGGTGATATCGTTAATAACCGCATCTATACGCATCGCCCTACCGCGATCGTCGTAAACTAGATAACGGCGATCGTTGACCCATCTTATTTCCCCTCCAGGTCTGACGATCCTGTATTGTATTTCTATAGTATCGGTATCGGTTTGAGATTTGAGTAAGGACAAAGATTTTTCGACTCTTTGACGATCTTCTGGATAGATCCCATCTAACCAAGTATTGCGATTTTTAAAAAATTCGATCGGCGATCGATTCCAAACTTGTTCGACAGCAGGATTGAGATATATTACTTCTAAAGTATTAAAATCGAGGGATAAAACTACTTCTTGAAGGGAATTGAGAATGCTTTCTAGTTTTTCTCGATCTTGTTTGGCTTGCATTTGCGCTTTAATGCGCTCGATAATTTCTTTTTGTAATTCTGCGGTGCGCTGTCGCACTTTTTTTTCGAGAAAAGCATTTAAATGGCGAATTTTTGCTTCTGCTGCGACTAAAGCCAATTGATGGTTAATTCGAGTTAAGACTTCTGCTATTTGAAAGGGTTTGCTAATATAATCGACTCCTCCTGCTGCAAAAGCCCTGGTCTTATATAAAATATCGTTAAGGGCACTTAAGAAAATAACCGGAATTTCTCGAGTTATTTCGTTTGCTTTGAGTTGCTTGCAAACTTGGTAGCCATCGATGTCGGGTAGTTTAATATCGAGCAATATTAAATCCGGTTTGTATCCTTCTACTGCCATTAAAGCCATATAACCACTTTTAGCACAGCGAACTTGATAACCTTGCTCTTTAAGGGTGTTAGAAAGTAGGCGTAAATTATCTGGAAGATCGTCTATTATTAATATTTTTTTTGGTTTGATATTTTCTAACTCTTCATTAAAGTTAGGCAAGTTATTTTTCATTCTTTCTTTTAGGTTTTAGGT